>JAUWPK010000326.1 GCA_030611625.1 Promethearchaeum sp.
TTATCTATCCTTTACAGATATTCTTTTTAACAAATCGTTGAGGAAAGTAAAAATTTTGGATCCTTGTGTAGGAGGAGGTGCTTTTATTACTTCCTTGATTCAAAAAATTTGTAAAATTTTCACTAAATATTATAATCTCAATGATAGTGAAGATTCTAAAGAAATCATAACCAAAATTTGCAATTTTATTACAGAAAACATCTTTTTTGCTGATCTTAATACAAATTCATTAGAAATCACTAAAATTCGCATTAAAAGTATATTAATTACTCTTTTTTCAAGAAAATATAGTCAAATTGTAGACACAATTACCTTTCACTCATATTATGGCAATACATTAACTAATTTTGGAAAAAATTTTCCAATAAAATTTCACATAATTTTTGGAAATCCACCTTATATTAGTTCAGATAACATAAAGAAGAATATAACACAGAACACACTAAATAAATTAAAAGAAAATCATTTTTCGGTAATAAAGAAGGGGAGTAAGCCTGATCTGTATTTCTATTTTTTGAAAAGAGCAGTGGATCATCTTGAAAAAAAAGGTTTTTTATCCTTTATTATACCCAACCGTGTATTATCTAATGATTATGCCACAAAATTACGCTTTTTTCTATTACAACATTGTGATATTCAATTAATTGCTGATTTTAATCCGAAAATACAAGTTTTTCCAGGAGCAAATGTTCATCCTTGCATACTTACTCTTGTAAAACGAGGAAAGAAAGATATTCAAAAGAAAAATAAGCAAGATCATCTTTATTATTCCGCTTTAATCAAAGACCAATCTACTCTAAGGAATTTCAACCTATATAACATTGAAAAGCATAAAGTATCCCAAAAACTGTCTAATATGTATAATATTTTCTTCACTGAAATTTCAAAAGAGATGCAACAGTTTCTTATTTCTGTAAATAGCTTCTATCGATTAAAAGATATTATCAAGATTCATGAAGGAACACGAATTGCCCGTTTTGAGCATAAAATTCCAGAATCATTTCCTATCAGAATTACTGCAAAACAATGGGAAAACCTATCTGAAATTAAAAAATTGGAATATATTTGTGAAATTAGAGGAAAAGATATCACTCGATATCATATCGGAAGAAGTCGGAATTATTTAACTCTCCCAGAACTCCTTAACCAATCTAAGAACACATTAAAAAAATCAGAGATAATAACTAATTTGAG
Organism: Promethearchaeum sp.; assembly: GCA_030611625.1. Lineage (GTDB taxonomy): Archaea > Asgardarchaeota > Lokiarchaeia > Sigyniarchaeales > Promethearchaeaceae > Promethearchaeum. Next base: position 1,195 of record JAUWPK010000326.1, read on the forward strand.
TGAATCCACAGTATATTTTCGAGAATTAGGAAAGCAAGTTTATGCTGGGTTAAAATTTAAATCATCTATGCCTTCAATTGCGTATGGAGGAGTTTATTTCTTCAAAGAAAGTGATATAAATTTCAAAATGCTTAAAAAACACCCAGTAAATGCGATATTACCCGCATTTTTGACATATCTATCCTCAGATGTTGTTTTGACCATATATAAAACATTATATAGTGCAAGTTCATGGGGAAATGCATTAAAATTCCGAAGTAATTATTTTTATAGAATCCCTTTAATTCCTTTTGACATTGAATTATTTTATCTTTTTGGTTTGCTTCTAACTAATATAAATTCAAAGGAATCTTCAGAAATTATTCCAGACCAAGAATCCGTAATATGTTGGATAGAGAACACAGCATCGTTATGCTTAGTTGGATCTGTAATAATGATTTCAGAAGAAAATATACACAGAGAAGCGGGAGATTTAACAAGTTCTGCTCTTTCGGAGTGTATTGACGATATTAAAAAAATAATAAGAAAAAATTTTGCTATCTCCAGATTATCTCATTTATCTGAAAAATATGAATTAGGATTTTTATTGGATACATTCAAAAAAATAATTCAGAAGATTGAAAAAATGCATTCTTATTCACAAATCGCTCAAAAAATAAAGGAAAACCATTTGTATAAAGCTTTATTCTAAAAACTTTAAAATATGAATTATAAAAGAAGGAGTTAATTAGCGATTAAAATTTTAATAACAGGAACCGATGGATTTATAGGAAATTACCTAAAGAAATACTTAGATAATAGAGGTTATACTATTATTGGAACAGTTTTTCGTAGACCCCCTGGTGAAAATGAATTTACAGTTGATGTGAGATCAATCAATTGCTTCGAAAAATTGAAAAAACAAAATTTTGCAGTTATCATCAATACAATTGGTATAGTTGATCAGAAACAGTCCAAAAAACTCATGTTTGATGTAAATTTCAAGGGAACAAAACGATTGGTTAATTGGAGCTTGAATATTGGATGCAAGCACTTTATCCAAATAAGTTCTATTGCAGTTTATGGAATAAAAACAATTGGAGAAAATAGATCTGAACAGTCAACTAAACGATATGAAGGTAAATTTGCTATTGCTTATATGCGTTCTAAAGCAAAAGCTGAAAAATATATAGAATCAAGTTGTATTCCGTATACATTATTAAGATTACCAGCAGTTTTAGGCGGAAATGACACAATTCTAAGTTCCTCACTTATTACAAGATTACAAAATGGAAATTTTTACTTTTCAGGAAAAAAAGACAGATTATTTTCAACATTGTATATCAAAAATTTAGGCTCTCTTATTGAAAAAGTTCTAAAAATTGGTCCAAAAAATGATTTTTTCAATTGTACTGATTACCACATTAAATGGGCCGATTTTATCCAAGAATATACAAAAAAACTATCCATCAATATGAATTATTCCAAAAAATCATTTCTTTCTGTATTTACTCATTTCAAAGATAAAGGTTACTTACTAATGATTACTTATTCAAAATTTGGCGCTCATTTCCCAAATGAGAAGATTAAAAGAATATTTAATTGGGACCCTAAATTTACATGGCAAGATGGAGTTTCGGAAGCAGTTCAATCTATTATAAGAAGGAAATTTGATTAATTAGAAAAAAGAATAATTATTGAGAAGAAAGGAATTTTGATTAAAATTTTTTGAAAATGCCCATATATTATCCGTTAAAGAATGGATACACTTAATTACCTTTCCATCGCTCAAACCCTCCATTTTCTCAGCATCGTACAATGCTTCACCAACCGATAATACTTTATCATGATGTGGATCGAGAATTTAACATGTGTTTTAATAATTAAATGCTTGTAGACTCTTTCTGAAGGAAAATATGGGCAGAATTTCCCCAATTTATCTTCAAATTAATTATCTATTTCTAAAACTAAATCAAATAAATTGGGATGATAGAAAAAAAAAAGATTAGCTCATAACATCAATCTAAAAATTAATCACTTTCCTTATTTAGCTAAGATTTAACTAGTTCAGTTTTATTAACTTCAATTTTATTCTGATTTTTTCGCAATAACTTCTCTACAATCCATACTCCAAAGAATAAAACAAATAATAAAACAACATTCATTATTGTTTTCAGATCACCAAGAGCAGAATTTTCTCTGAGACCAGAAATTGCAATCAGTATGGCTACAATAGACCATAAAGATACGATTATAACATCAGAAATTGATCGCTTTCTTATCTTCATTGATCGTTTTTCAATTCTGTTTATAGATTTCTCATCCATTTTTTCGTTGCTAGATTTCATAGAATAACCAATTGCTCCTTGTGGACACGCATCAGAGCACTGAAAACAATAAATGCAATCTAAGCTTTTAACCTTTCCAAATTCCCTTAATTCTTTACTAACATCGATTTGCATATCACAATTTTTATTACAAAGACCACAACCAGTACATTTTGAAGAGATTAAACGCATTCTTCCACGACTGATAAAGGAAAATATTTTAAGAACGATTCCTATTGGACACATATATTTACACCATGCCCGATTACCAAAAATCATCATTAAGATTGGGCCATAAAAAATCAATGTTAAAATAATGAATGCTACAGTAATATTAGGATTCCATAATCCAGGAAGATCTAATCGAATAGTAAATATTGAAGGGAAACCATTCTCTATCCAATATTCAATTACTGCAAAATAGATATTCATCCCCAAT
>JAUWPK010000224.1 GCA_030611625.1 Promethearchaeum sp.
AAAAAACCGAGTATCATTACACAAAATAGATCCTCCAAAGTTACAAGAGTTTTTGGGGGATCTGAAATTAAAAATCCATATTAAATCCACCGATAAAACGTGTAAATGTAAATTAAGAATAAAGATATCCATTGAAGATCCGTTTAATCCCGAAAAAAGAAGAGATATAATTCAAAAAACTATTGGAATCCAAGTAAACCCGTAAGATTTGACTTTTTTTTGATAGATTCCTTTTTATTACTAATCTTATCGGGATATTTCTTATTTTTATTTTTTTTTGCTTCATTTTGCATCTTTTCCAGCCTTTTTTCCGAGATCCCACGCCATAAAGGGATATCTTTTCCACCAAGCAAATTATACCTGCGAAGTTCAATATTTTTCTTATCTTTAATTAGGGAAATTTTTTGCGATAACCTATGGGGATTTGAATTCAAAAATTCTTTTTTATTCTTTATTCCCGTTTCCGAGATAAGAACCGCCGATTTAACCCCCACTGAATCAATTGCCACTAAATTTATTATATCTGAATCGAAAATAGGAGGAGTAAGGTCTATCCCGTTTTTTAATGAATTTAGCACTTTTCCATATCTCCAATTTCTCCCCAAGGCAACGGTTGCAGCAATAATTCTTCTGGCTTGTTCCCTAAGTAAATATGAATCTCCTCCAATTTTTCTTTTACCGAGATATTTGATTTTTTTGTAAGGATCATATCCATATCGCTGTTGAATGTAAGAATCGAACGTGAGCGCAAATCCCTTTTTTACTTGGCCCACCCGTTGTAAATATCTACTATCCGATTTGGAGTATAAAATATCATGTAAAATATTAGAATTCACAAAGAATTTTGCATTACTAAGTGCGTCTTTATCAATATCATCGTTAATTCGGATGTTTTGAATATATTCATCGCAACTCATGAATAATGAAAATAATTGTGCAGGTGATATTTTTGCTTCGTAATTGTTAAGTCTATTTTTAACCATTCGAATAAAGAGGACAGTTTTGGGATGGACCGCAAACCTCACAACCACTTTGCCTATATGCCTAAGTGAGATATTTCCATTGTCATCCATTGTGAGGAATTTGTATTTTTTTAACCAATCAAATTCTTTTTGAAAAATATCACGATCCGGGCTTTCAATAAAAATTCGCATATACATATTTTCTAAATTTTTAAAATTGTTTATTCCCGCAGAAATCCAAGTGAGCAATATATATTTGAGTGTGTTAGGTATTTGGGATTTGACTTCAATCGGTTTTTCAATCATCTGTTTAACTTTTTTGTTTTTATCGAACTCAACAAAAACAATAGCACGCCCATAAGGGATTTTTTTACCATTTCTGGTTTCAAATAATGTATTTTTTACTCCTGGTCTACCAGCCCGTCCCATCATCTGAATTAATTCCGATGCGGTAATCATCTCTTTTTTGGATAGAAGTCGATTAAAACGCATAACACTTGTAATCACACAGATATCAGCAGGAACATTAATACCCATGGCTAAGGTTGGGGTGCAAAAAAGCAAGTTCAGTTCCCCACCCCTAAATTTTTCTTCTATTTCAATCCTTTTTTCTCTGGTTCTACCTGCGTTATGGAAATCTGCTTTAATATGTTTGTAAGTTTCAGAAATTATTTTACATAAAGTCTTACTTTCTTCTCTTGAACCACAAAAAATCAACATATTGGGCATTTGGTCAGTTTTTGGGTATTCCTTTATTAGAATATGGAGATTGTTAAGGATTATGTCGATTTTTTCATTGTGTTTGGAATATCTTGCGTGATCCCAAATTTCTTTTTGAAGTCTTACGGGGCGCTCGGATTCATCTGCAAAAATAAGTTCTGTATTGAAATGTTTCGCAAATTCTTTGGGATTTCCTACGGTTGCAGAAAGTAAAAGAATTTGAATGTTAGGACAAAATTTTTCTATAATATAAATTGTGCTTTCTAGTACGGGCCCACGACTTCTATCACCGATAAGATGCGCTTCATCAATAATCAAAGCAGAAATATCGGGAAAAAGTCTGGTTCTCTGTTTGGGGATTATGAGAAGTTGGTAAAGCATCTCATAGGTCATGCAAAACCCATCATATTCAGGCTCAAATATTATTTTTTTATTCTGTCTATAATCCCCCGAAACCGCCAATACATTGAAATATTTTCCAAGAACTTCTTTCTGTTCTTCGACAAGGGCTTTTAGGGGTGCAATTATGCTAAACTTTCCCGATTTTCCTGCAAGATACATGGCGATTAAGAATTTTCCGTATCCTGTGGGAACAACCACAAGAGCATTTTTCTGAGAATCTATAACCCGAAAAGCATCGACTTGTTTTTTTCTGGGAGTTGTAGGATCCCAAAATAAACGCGAAATATACCAAAATAACCACGAAAATATCAAAATAAACGCGAATTCTTGGGTTTAAATTGGAAATTTACTAGTATCTTTGAGAATTTCTACCTTTTTTTTTACCAAAATAAACGCGAATTTCCGAAAACTTACTAGTCCAAGGTATTTCGCTGTTTTTTTTTTGTAATTATTCTAAAAATTCTGGTTTTCTTAAATTTGCGCTAATTAAAAATCCTTCTAATGAGGTGATTTTTGTTTTCTCTAAGAGTTTGAATGGATAATAATCTCGATTTTGTGGGTTCATGGTAATGAAATAATCCCAACTAATTACTTCTTTATCTCGCCTGTGTTCAAGAAAATCGAAACCAAATTTGGAAAAATAATCAATTAATTTCCATTTTGGAGCAGGAAAATCATCTCCATATAAGAAAAAAATTTTCTCCCTCTTGATAAAATCAGAAGCATCGGTTAGAGGTAAATGCAGAATCTTTTCCAATTTTCCAAATAAGAGATCCCCATATCTATACTTCCGATAAGATTGTTCTAGCTTAACATCATGATCATTTTTCCAATAATTATATCCATAACTATTCCTTGCATCTATCTTTATTTGATAATCTTGATATGAAATCGGTTTTCTAATAGAAAATCTTTTTAATAATTCTGAATCATAACCTTCTTGCTGAGAACATGTTACTGGTATTGCAATATTACAAGATAGAATATCCCCTACATAGGCATATTGGTCGTAATCTTTCTTATTAAGAAATGTTCGTTTTACGGAAAAATATTTTATTCCGTGAAATTTATCTTCTTGATTACTAATCCACTGAATTAATAATTGAGGGAATAAATATTCAGGTTTAAAATAATCCTCAGTTGAACCTTTTGGGCAAGGAATTGAACAAAGTAATAATAAAGGCCAAGTATGTATATATGCATAAAGGTTTTTTACCACTTGATTCATTCTTCTATATTCATCTGTATGATCCTTTATCTTTTCATAATTAAACTCAAAAAATCTCTCTTTTCTGCATAATTTTAAAAAAAGACAAAATTGCATAGGCCTCCACGATAAATCGATTAAATTAAATTCATCAGGACCAGTCACATAACGAGTTATCGCAATATGATTTAAATTGGGACGATCTAATTCTACCCAACATATGTACGCTGATGAACCAAGATATAAACATGGTATTCCTGGAACACTATATCTTTGAGGTTTTAATTGATATCTTTTCTCAAATGGACAATGAAATAAATCGGTAGGTTTTTGTATATCTCCAAAAAAATCAGTTGTAGCCCTTATACGATAAAAATTTTCTATGTATGGAAATGGTATAGTAAAATCCCAAGGAGTCAGATTATTCAAGTTTTCTTTACATAAATTAATGGCTTCATTCGCATATTTGTTTGCTTTAATTGTATTTCCTAGAAAGAAATTCTTAATTGACTCATTAATTCTTTCAATTAATTTTGAAATTTTAACAATATTCATATTTTTAACAATATCTTTGTATGAGGGAATTTTTAGTAAGTTTTGAAAATTCTCTAACTTTTTTTCAATATAATCGGGAAAATAAGAAATCCGTTTAAAATTTTCATCTAAATATCCATTTGGAGGGAGTTGCAAACAATCTTCATACAATAAATTTTCAAATAAACACCAAGTATCTTCAATTTGTTTAATCTCAGTTTCACACATTATTATATGGTAAAAACTTAGATTTTTTTAAATTTACCTAAGGAAACAAAAAAAATTAAAATTCTCTATCTCACTGAGTAAAATTATTCTTTTGCTAATTTTTGCAAATATTTGATTCAAAAATGGAATTACATTGCTATTTTTCTTGGAAAATTGATACTTTTAAAAATATTGAAATATATCAATTATTATGAATATTCCAGAAAACAATATTGAAGATCTTCTGTATGAATGCCCATGGTTATTGAATCCAAATTATGAAATTGCAAAAATTTCAGGAACTAAAGGAAAGGGAAGACAAATCTCTTTAGTTTCGGAATTTGATTCGAAACCTATTAGATATATAGATCTACTTATGAAGGATACAATTGATGAACGTCCTATCATAATTGAATTAAAAAATCGAGAACTAAAAAGAGAAGATATTGGACAAATCTTAGAGTATCGTGCAAAATGTACAATTTTAGAACCAGAACGGAAATCGGAGTGGGTAAAGGAATTTGGAAAAAAATACATTGCACCTAAATTATTATTAATTGTAGAAAAGGTAAGTGATGAATTATTGATTGCATCTAGTTTAGCTGGGGTAGATGTAAGAACTTTTGAACCGATTTCTAAAGAATTAGAATTAAATCCTAAACAAGACTACATATTAGGATTAAAAGAATGGAAATTATTCTTTGAAAAAGGAGAGATTCCAATACACCAAAGATCTTCATGGGTTGAATCAAAAAGACTAATGTTAGAAAAAATTTTAAGTAAAATTACCGATTCTGATTATACTACTATTACATCAATTCCTAAACTTAAGTCAAAAGAAAGTTATCTTGGATATGCAAAATATCCTTTCATAGATTTTCCCATCAATCAAGAAAAAAATAATAATATTGGATTTTATGAATTTGATGAAGGTTTGCCTTTTCATAGTGAGTATTTCTACTGTGATATTGAGCTATTTCATGAAATTCTTAGAAAAGCTAAACAAAAAGATTATTTATTATTAAAAGAAAAATTCAACAAAGAGATTTCAGAAATTAAACTCGGATCATTTTGTAATAGTCATTGGTTTTTAGCAAAAAATGATAAAATGAAAATACCAATCTTAGAAGTTAAGAAAGGAGTTTTATTGAATGAACAAAATTTTACTTTGTTTATAGAATCTTTATTAGATTTTTCTGAAAGCATTTTAGAATGGAACGAAATCTCTGAAATCAGTTTAGGTGATTCCTCAAGTTATAAATCCTTTTGGGATCAATTTATTGGATTTTTTAATGATCAAGTAAAAGTTATGCAATCTTCCAAAATTAGTCAAAAATCTACAATTGGCAAAAGAAAATACATCACAAATGACAATTTGATTAATTTTCGTTTTAGATTGAAAATATCACCTAAAACAGAACAATTCAAAATAGGATTAGCAATTTATACTAAAGCAAAGGAAGAAGCTAAAAAACAATTTTATGATCTTATAGAAAATGAAGGATTTAAGCAAAATATTAAAACATCCTTAGAAAACAATGGATATAAAGTAGATATTCATTTTAAACGAAGGTGTTTATTCTTTTCCTTTCAAAAATTTAATTTTAAAGAATATTCCGTATCAGATTTAAAAAATCTCGTTGAATGGGTTTGTAATGTATTAGACACAACAATTCCGAAAATTAAAGATCAGATTTAAAGGCTTAAAAACTCAAATCCGATTTTTTTAAAGTTTTTTAATGAAAAATTGAATGAGGTGTAAAAATTTCAAAAGTAAAAACTAGTATCTGTTCAGATACTGATAATAATGTTATATATATACTCGTTATAACCCAAAATAAACGCGAATTTCTCGTGATCAGTAAAAGAATTTTATAACTTACGTCGAATTGATATTTCGTTTCTATTGATTTTGCTTGTTACACTTAAAATTAAGTCTTGCCATGAATGAATCCTCCATTCCTTCCAATATCTGTTTCGACATGCATTATAAATTGATTTAAATTTACTCGTTGATGGACTTTCGCCTTTTTTTTATAATAATCAAAAATCTGCGACTTTGCGTAGTTTAATCCATTTTCACCTATCAAAAACCCCTTTTTCACCTTCTGACCCGTTACATCGAAAATTAAGTCTTTCCATGAACGAATCCCCCATTTTTTCCAATATCCTTTTTGACATGCTTTATAAATTGATTGAAATTCATCCGATGATGGTACTTCACTATTTTTTTGATAAAAGTTTAAAATCTGCGATTTTGCGCGCTTTAATCTACTTTCACTTCTCAAAAAGTCATCTTTTCCTTTCTGACCTGTTAC
>JAUWPK010000156.1 GCA_030611625.1 Promethearchaeum sp.
TGTAAAGTTTTAGGTTTTTTTTCATTTTTTTCCACCGACTTAATTTCTAAGTTCTAATTATATAATATGAACTCGAGTATTTAAATGTTGCGTAAAAAGTGTGTAAAAAAAATATGTATTTTTCATAAATCGAAGATAACACGAAATAATTGAACTTAATGAAGAAAAATTAGTGTGTAAAAAAAAAATTCATAAAAACTACTACACACTTGAAAAATGAAAAAAAAATTAAAGGTTAAAATAAGGGGTCCTATAAATAAACTTGAAAATTTTTTTGAAGATATGACTTGTATAGTTCAAAAATATCAATTTTTCGAGAATTTCATCTGAAATTTTATTGAAATAATACTAGAGAATTCAGAATTCTAAGATAATTAAATTCAAGAAATTATTAAAAAGTTGAATTGGATACTAATATCATATATGAGAAAAAAAAAAATTCAAAATTCATTAAATCTCGCACATGATATGTATGAAGAAGGAAAATTATCAGAGTCTTTGGAGATTTTAAATTCATTAGAGCCAGTAGACAATTTTTCTGAGCATCAGAAAGTGATATTTTATACAATTTATAGCAAGAATTATATTTATTCAGGTAATTACCCAAAAGCTTATGAAATGGCTGAAAAAGGAATGCATTTTGCTAACAAAATCGAAAAATGTATAGAAGTTGCAGACGCTTTCCTTAATATGGCTTTCATCTTATCATTTTTGGGTAAAAAAAATGAAAGCATGAATTTAATGAAAGAAATATCTGAAATACTTCAAAATTTAACAAATATTTCTGAAAAAGATCGTAAACGGAGAATGGGTTTAATATATTTATACAAAGGTCGAATTTTCTTCTATTTAGGAGAATCAATCAAATCCATTGAAAATTTGAAGGATGCTATAGATCTCCTAGAAAAATGGGGTTCACGGTATAATGTTGCAATAGCTTATGCTTTTTCTGGAGGCATGTATCAAATTACCGGAGAATACAATAAAGCACTTCTTAGTATATCCAAATCCCAAAAAATCTGTGAAAATAAAGAATCAATTCATTTTGTTCATCCAAAATGGCTGAATAATATGATAAGTGGTATAATATATTGGAATAAAGGGGAGCTTCATCTTGCATTGGATTTTACTAAAAAAGCGGTATCATTGGGTCGAAAACATAACATTCTATCATTCATAATGCTGGGATTAATCAATTTAGGAAGAATCTATCAAGAATTAGGAGAATGGGAGCATGCAATTGACTCCATTAAAGAAGCTTTATCTATAGCTGAAGAAACAGGAAGCAATTTTGGAATAATAGATGCATTAGATTGTTTCTTTCAAGTTTATATAAACATAAAAGATTTAGATGCTGCTCAACAAATTTTTCATAGAATTGAACAAATCAGAGACTCGGAAAAGGAAAATAAAAGAATTAATTTATTTTATCAAATTGATAGAGCAATTTTAATGAAAATGAGCAAAAGGACACGAGACTTGGGCGTTGCACAAGATATTTTTAAAAATATAATCAAAGAAGAAGTTATTGAAATAGGTTTTACTCAAATGGCAGTTCTTAATTTATGTGAGATGCTACTAGATGAATTTAAAGAAACTAAAAATGCTGAAGCGCTTGATGAATTTTCTTCTTTATTAAAACCTCTGCAGGAGGCAGCTAAAAAACAGCATTCTTATCCATTATTGGCAAAAACTTATCTATTAGAGGCTAAACTAAGTATGATAAATTTTGATTTGAAAAAAGCCCGACAATCTTTAACAAAAGCACAACAGATTGCCGAAAGATACGGGTTAGGTCTGCTTGCTATAAAAATTTCAAATGAACATGATAAACTACTTCAAAATCTTGAAGTTTGGGATAAAATGAGACAAGAAAATGTTCCCATTTCTGAACGACTAGAAAAAATAGATATTAACGATCAAATTTCGATTATGCTAAAAAAGAAACCAGTAGAAATCCCAGAAACCTCACCTGAATCTCCAATATTGTTATTAATAATGGCAAAATCTGGCATCCCACTTTATACTAAGATATTTAACAATGAATGGAAAATTAATGAAGAACTTTTCAGCGGTTTTCTTTCAGCATTTAATAGTTTCAGTGATGAAATCTTTTCGGAAGGCTTAGACAGGGCAAATTTCGGTAAATTTACTATTCTTATGACAGGAATGCCTCCCTTCATGAGCTGTTATGTTTTTGAAGGCCAATCATTTCTTGCGCACCAGAAATTTTCAAAATTTAATGAAACTATAAATGAATCCGATCAAATTTGGAAGATATTAACCTCTTCTAATCGTACAGGTCTAGTGATAAAAGATGATGCAAGTGAGGGGCTTGGAAAATTAGTAAAGACCATATTTTGATATTAAATGGAAAATTAAATTTGTGGAAAAAATCTTCTTGTGGAATTCTTATATCTCAGGTAGTCTTCTCCAAATAATTCTTCTAAATATTTTTCCTCTCTGGGAATAAATATTAGAAAAAGAAAATACATAATAATTGGTATCGTAAATGCCAAGACAGACCCAATAATAATTACAATACCTGGAATTATGATGAAAATCCAAGCCAAATATATTGGGTGCTGAACCTTGGAATATATTCCCTCGGTGCATAATTTTCGTTCATGGAAATACTGAACTATTATAAGGGCTTTCCGTACCAATATAAATCCCAAGATAATAAAAAGTGAACCAATTAAAATATTGACAATCTTGAAACCAAGAGTAAAAGTCAGATTTGGAAAATAAGTATAATTCACAATTAATATTGTTACGCCATAAATTATTGATAGAATGGTAAATTCATAACCAATTCCAGCAATGGTCATTTTCGCCATATATAAATATTGGAATATTATTGTGTTTATTTAATATTATCATTATATATTACAAATTTCTTTTCTCTTAAACCTAATATTATTAATTGAAAAAAAAAATGGAAGCAAATGTGTATTGCTACTTTTATGATGGATTGGGATTGTTGGAAAATTTCCGTTTATTGTGTACGGAAAAGACTATCATTGCAACGCTGAATGAACACCACAATCCAATCATTCCCCCTGAATATCCAGGAAACCATCTATTATCATCCATAGGATTTAATTTTTGAACTTCAATGGTTATGTTGTTGTATGGTTGATATATGATGAAAGTATTATTTTCAGAATCAGTTTGCACAAAACCAATCCTTAGAGCCGCATCGAATGTTCCTAAATCTGCGACTGTAAGCTCCACAGCACTATAAGGAAACAGAGGATAATATGGAACATAATGTGATGTAACATTTTCTACATTGAGGTAACGATAATCCCCATACATAACCGATAGCTGGAACAGAATTACAGAATCTATGAAAAATTTTGTATTTATGGGTACCGTGATAGTCATACCTGCAAAACTAGTGGGTCCTAAGATGACATCATATGTATTACCAGTAAACTCCCTAATTGTAATATTTGCATCATAGGTAACATCTTCATTAAACCCTCCTATATTCAATTGAACTCCGCATTCACAATTCCGAAAAGCTAAATCTTGGGTGCGAATGAATTCTACAAGCCCAGGTGGATCTGGCATTGGACCTCTATCAAGTAAAAACATTCCAAGTATGCAGTTTTCGGTCACCACGTTATTTATAGTTAGGTTTTTATTATGGTAAATTAAGAAACCTATGGTGGTATCTTGAATGTTTAGATTCTGGATAACAACATTTACACAAAAAGCTAAAAATATTTGCCCATATTGTTGATCATCGCCATCAATAACAAGGGGGTTATCTTCTTCGTGATCTTCATCAACAAAAAAACCAAGCGGTAAGCCATTAATTGTATTACCTTCAACTTCACAATGCAAAATTTGAGTTAGGTCAAAGAGAATGCCACAATCTTCCAGTTTATTATTTCGAACCACAACGACTCTAGAAAAACCTATACCCACATCACTGTTAGATATATCATTTTCTTCGATTAGTACTCCATCCATCGCAAAGTACGCAAAAATACCAGCACCTCCATAATAAGGAACTGTCCAGGTGCCACCATTCTCTCCAAGCCATTTACGATTTTCCGAAAGAGCACGGCATTCTGAGATAGTATTTTGAGTTATATTATAATATGGGCCAGTTGTATAAATTCCAATCCCACATTGATCGATTTCATTTTCAGTAATTAAATGTGAGATGTCATTCCCAAGAGTCACACAGCGGATACCCACATGAAATTGGCTGATGGCACAATCACGAATAATAAAAGAGGCATCACCATCGTTAATATAGATCCCGTATGATTCAATAGAATCTGCTTCAAACATGAAATCATCCCCCACAATTTTCACATTTTCTATGATATATGGATCGCTTTTGGTGCCAGTTCCTGTGATAAAGGCATAATTTGCCCAATCTTCGGATTCTGTAATATTAATTGGAATAACAGTGGTATATTGCCCCCGGGGAATTTCTGGTTTAAAAAACTCATCAGATTGGTTTATAGTTGGTTGGATGGAATTGAGATATATATCTCCAATTGCGAACGGAACAAGCAATCCAAAAACAATTACTATTATCCCAAGTGATGTCACACTTTCTCGATTTATTGCACATTTAAGTAGTTTCATAGTTTCATCATGATAATGTTAGAATAATTCTTTAAAAAATTTTAGGTAATCCTTTGTACTAAAGAAATAGCATATTTTTGAGAATAATTAAAACAGATCTTGGACATCCGTTCCCTAAATTTATTTTTAAATAATTTTTAGATGCTATGTATATCTAACAAAGTTTTTATTTGTTAATTATCTCTATTTATTATAAGATTGTTTGATCTACATACGTCGATAAATAAATTAAAATAAAATATGGTGATTATAATAAGTTTAAAACGTTTGCATTCACTTGATGTACTCCGAGGATTCATGATATTTTACGTAATCTTCCTTCATGCAATAATTCAACGAGTTTTTGTTTCAGAAGGAAGTGAATTTGAGAAAGTTGTTAATGATATTCCAGTATTTTTAACAATTTTGGCATTTCCACTCATTCTTTTATCCATATGGGGTCCAATATTTACATTTGTTAGCGGTGCAGCTGCTGGATATAATTTGGGTAGCAGTGTATTTGAAAATCCAGAATCACTTAATGAGAGTATTAAAAAACGGGTAGCAAATAGCCTTATGCTTCTAATTATTTCCAAGATCAGCATGTTCTTCTTTAGTGGTAGAACTTTGGATCATTCCCACGTAACACATTCACTCTTTAGCGGATCTCTTGAAACGGGAACTCTTTCAATCCCTGAATTTCTGCATTTATTTACATGCAATACCTTGGAATCAATGGCACTTTCAGGATTGCTACTGTCTTTACTATTTTATATTATGTGGAAGGGCCAAAAGGCAAAACCGAAACAAACAGCCAAAACCTTAATAATCCTAGCTATTGGAGTATTCCTCATAACAAATTATCTTCGTGGCATTGTCTCAGATTCTGATGTGCTGATGATAAAAGAATCTTTATGGAGTGATAATTCATATATAAAATATTATCTTTTTCTCACGATTTATGGATCGCGCTTTGCAATGTTCCCAGTATTTGCTTTTGCATTAGTTGGAGCAGCTTTCGGGGTTCTTATTGCAGGAAAAGTGTCTTTTAAAGAAATTTTCACTTGGGTATTAATTACTGGAACAGGTTTTATCGGCGTATTTGCAATTAGCTTTATTCATGGATTTGATATGATCGGAACATTTGCAAATGAGCTTGTCCTATTACAAATGCAATGCTTAAATATTGGATTAATGATTTATCTTTTGGGTATATGTTACTATATTTTCGATGTTAAGTTTTCAAATAATTCAGAAAAAACAAATCATTCAAAAACAAAAACAAATAAAAAACAAGAAAAGAGAGCTTTCTTAAAATTTATCCGAAAATACAGCGATCTTAGTTTGACTATTTATATTTTAGAGCCACTAATTGCCCAAAGTTGGTATTTACTTTTTGTTTATTTACATAAAGGGGCGTTTTCAACGAATTTTCCTCTAATAATGTTATATATAGCTACAGTCGTTATTACATGGTTTTTGATTATTTGGATCTGGAAAAAGTTCAACAATAGATTTAGTTTTGAATGGTTAATGGGAAAAGGGAGAAAGATCATTCTTAATTTTCTTAATGGATATTGGTGGAGTAAATTTATATTCTCCAAATCAACGCCTCGACCTCATCTTCAACCTCAGCTAACGGTAGCGAAAGGTTCTTAAGATTGGAATTTATTTTCCATTTTTTGTTTTTCATATTTTATTTTTTTATTTTTTATTTTTTAAAAATGATATTAAACTCTTGGAATCTTTTAATTTTATTATATTTTTGAAATTTTCGATTTGAACCTTATTTAAATCACGAATTGGAAAAGTTTCGATTAATTTTTTGGCTTGTGAAAGCCCAAAATACTTTCGCGTATAATTTGCCCCTGAATATTTATAGGTAGTCATAAACTCACTATCTGTAATCTCTCTCAAATATTCCAGTGTTAGGTTGAAAAAATCTTTAAGTATGTATTGTTCATCAACAGAAATTGGTGTTTGAAAGAAAATCTGAATAGGGTTTGTTCGGTATGTATTCTTAGTTACAATAATTCCATCTACATCAAAGTTTTCTTTAATAAAATATAACCCAGCTCTTCCATCCCATGATCCAGTATCAACTGTTCTAATCCAAAGCGTATTATTCCTAATTCTCTCAGCTAAATTTTGATTAACCTGGATTTTAATTTTATTATAGTTTGTTCCGTTGAAATCGTTTGAATCGATTAAATTAACTTTAGTTTTACCCTTACAGGAATTAGTTTCACTGATTTTAAGATAATATGATAATTTTAAAGGAGTTTTTGCTTTCATCTTTTCAATAAATTCTTCAAATTCAAAACCTGCTTTATAGTGGTATTTCGGGCTTAATTTATATTTTCTAGCTTTCTCAATATTTTTATCCAATCCGATTTTTACTCCATTAAACTCTAAAATCTCGTTTTTCATTTCATCTTTCCTTTCAAAGAATGTAATCATTACATTAGTTCCAGTATGCTTGAAAATTTTTTTCTCAATGATATACACATTTTTAATTCGATAACATTTTAACAAATCATCACGAATTTTATTTGAGACAGAGTTTCCAAAAAGAAAATTAGATGGAATTATGTAGATCATGTCTTTTATATTGTTTTTAAGATCATTTATTAAAGCTATTTGATACAAATCTTGGTATCCTTTGTTATCCCCTTGAAAGAGGCTAATATATTTTTGAGTTTCTTTACTCTTCACTATATAGCCTAAATACAAATAAGGAGGATTTGTGATGTGGAAAATTGGAAAGTTTAGATTAGATTTCGATAGAATTTTCGGAAACGATTTAAGTGAATCGTTAAGAATAATATTTTTTTCAGCGATTTCTCGTGGAATACCTAAATTTACAGCATGTTTAATTGAATATTCAATGCATTGTTCTTGGACGTCAAATAAATAGATATGTTCTTTAAAAAAATCGATACGCTGCTTTTTCTGAATGGTTTTTAAAATTGGTAAAATTAAATTACCGGACCCGGCAAATAAATCAACCCAAACATAATTATTAAGGATATCTTTTATTTCAGGAAGTATATATGATTCAAAAATCTCTGGTGAAGTGAAATGCTGGCCGAATTTTCTTCTTTCTTTTAAACTAATCTTAATCAATTTAAATTAGTAAACATTCTTAAAAAAAGTGAAGAGAATTTGAAAAAATGGAAAGTTTTCGATACATTTGATGATTTTGAAAAAATTTGGCCATTAATGGAGAATACAGATATTGAAAATCAGATTGAGATTTGGAATACAAGATACATGGAAAAATGGCCAGATCTTTTAGAGATGCAAATAGAAAGTTACCAGAATGATGGGGAAGATTGGAAAAAAATCGCAAAAGAGCTTGTTTTTCCCAAACTTAATGCATCCTTTAAACATATGAAACAAGTGAAAAACGAATTAAAAAAGGCAATAGATTTTGTCGCACCAAGAGCTCTTCAAAAATTTCAGTTGGATTTCCCATTGAATTTTGTTATTTATGTAGGGATCGGAGTTGGAGCAGGATGGGCTACTGATTTCCGAGGAAAACCTGCAGTTTTATATGGTCTTG
>JAUWPK010000206.1 GCA_030611625.1 Promethearchaeum sp.
AGTAAGAAAATTCAAGAATTTGAAAAGAATTGAAAGAGTGAGGGATAAATCACTATTAAGGATGATTTATCTGTTATTCTTTATTCCATAAATTAAAAAAAAAATACTCTCTCTCTTATTATATTTAAGCCATTTTACTTAAGACGATGAGATTTCTATAACTAATATAATCCCATATATTATTAAATAACAAGAAATTATACAAAAAATTGCCATAATTATCGTAAAGATTATTAATTGTGTTATTTGACTTTTAGGCGTATATGGTGTTGTACTTAATGCTTGAGAATCAATATTGATTTGTGTGTTATCGGCTAAAAATTTATTCAACTTTTGAGCAAATTCAGTAGAATTTTCACTATCGAGATAATTTGTTAAGTATTTTGGTCGTCTAGATTGAAAACATAATGCTAGAAATTGGTATTGAGTAACTCGACTTCTGGGATTAGCCCAGATATTATGAACTTCAAAATGTTTTATTTCAATAAATGGATAAGATTTAGAAAAAATGTGATAATTTCCCCAATGGGATTCATAAATTAATGAACGATTTGGCTCATCAATTTTAAAAATTAAAGTTACTTCTTTTCTTAAAATTCCTATACTCAATGGTATCAATACAGTTAAACCAACAAAAACATGTAAGGCAAATGTAGGCACTATATTGGTTGGATCTGTAAGATCTACCTCTATTATTGTATAAATTGTCACCAGAATCCAAACTCCGCTCATTATAGAAGAGATTAGCATTGCTTTTTTAGTAGCAGTTTTGATTGGTAATTCATATTTAGGTGTTGATTCCATTATAAATCACTATTATGGTAACGTTAAAATAATAACAACTACTACAATAGCAATAACTAGTACAATACAAGTAATTGCAATATATATAGTAATGAATGTTTTCTGACTCTTAGGAGTATATGGTGTTGTACTCAAAGCTCGGAAATCGATATTGATTTGTGTGTAATCAGCTAAGAATTTATTCAAATTTTGTGCAAATTCAGTAGAATTTTCGTTATCCAAAAAATTGGTTAAATATTTTGGTCTTCGATTTTGAAAGCATAAAGCTAAAAGTTGGTTTTGAGTTACTTGATGCCTAAATCCTTTTTTATTAGCATACACATTATGAACTTCAAATCCTTTTATTTCATTAAGAGGATAAGATTTAGAAAAAGTTAGATAATTTCCCCAGTGAGATTCAAGAATTAATGCACTTTTTTGTTCGTCTAATTTAAAAATTAAATTTAATTCTCTTCTTAAAAATCCAAATATTACAGGTAAGATTACAATTAAACCAATAAAGATATGTAATGCTATTTCACCGTTTCTAGTAAGTGGATCGTTAAGATCTGCTTTCGTCAAAGTAAGGACTAACATGAATATCCAAACTACTGTCATTAATGCAGAGAATTGAAATGCACCTTTGGTGTTTGTCTGTTTCATTAAATTAAATTCTGGTTTAGATTCCATGACAATTTATAGATCATCTCCTTAATAAAGTCATCTGCCACTCAAATAACCACAGGTTATTAGTAAAATAATTTTAAAAAATATAATTGGTACTTTATGGAAATAAGTTATGGAAAATTATTATAGAGGATTTTAAAAAACCGAGTGCATTATTTAATTTTCTTTATTCCATAAATTAAAAAAAGAATTTTTTTTTTCTTTTTCATTATGTTTATGACATATTATTACTTTATTGAGACAAGAAGAACTATAACTGTTACAATCGCACCGACTATTACAATAAAAGTAAATGCCAAAATTATATAAAGAAATTTTTCTTGACTCTTACGTGTATATGGTGTTGCATGTTCAGATTGTGAAGTAATTCTGATTTGTGTGTTATCTGCTAGAAATTTATTCAAATTTTGGGCAAATTCAGTAGAATTTTCGTTATCTAAAAAATTTGTTAAATATTTTGGCCTATTTGATTGAAAACATAATGCTAAAAGTTGGTTTTGAGTAGTTTGATATCTTGTACCTTTTTTATTAGCAATTACATTATGAACTTCAAATCCTTTTATTTCTTTAAGTGGATAATATTTAGAAAAAGTTAGATAATTTCCCCAGTGAGATTCAAGAATTAATGCACCCTTTGGCTCATCTACTTTAAAAATTAAAGTTAATTCTTTTCTTAAGAATCCAAATATTACAGGTATGATTACAATTAAACCAATGATGATATGTAACCCAATAAAACCGTTTCTATTAAGTGGATCGTTAAGATCTGCTTTCATAAAAGTAAGTACTAACATGAATATCCAAGCTACTGTCATTAATGCAGAGAATTTAAATGCACCTTTGGTGTTTGTTTGTTTCATTAAAACAAATTCTGGTCTAGATTCCATAACATTTTATTAATTAATTGACAATTTATAGATTCCATGACAATTGTTTAAGAGTAATGGTGATACAAAATTCTTCACTAAAAAACATTCGGAATATATGTGTTGAATCGAACGTAAAAATTTAAATGTTTGTTTCTCATATATAATTATATAGTTCTACAAAAAAATTATCTTAATATTATATTTAATAAAATATAGGTACAATGAAAGATAACATTCAAAATTCATAATCAATACATATAAAAAAGAAAAAAAAGAGGATAGGATAATGGGAATAGGAAAAAATGAAAAAATATTGCTATTTCTACCTTGTTTTAATGAAGAGGAAAACTGCATTAGAGTTCTAAATGAACTTCACACCCAAAAATCTCTTGTTGAAACCAATTTTCCTATAAATTTTGATATTTTAATCATCAATGATGGCTCCACTGATAATACTGCTTTAATTCTTGCTCAAAACCACCATTTATTAGATTTTACTGTTATAGATTTATCTGAGAATAAGGGATATGGATACGCGCTAAAAACTGGATTTAAATTTGCTCAGGAAAATAATTATGATTTTGCGATTTCATTTGATATTGACGGTCAACATGAATCAAAATTCATTTATGATTTTATTGAATTCATTTTAAATGATACTTCAAATTTTGATATTTTATCTGGAACTCGGTATAAAGATCCCCAATTATTTTGGCAGAACCCTTGGAAAGACAGATTTTTGGTAAATGCAGTAATAACAGGAGTCTTGAATAATTTTGGCTTTTCTTTAACAGATGCATTTTGTGGATTCAAAGTCTATCGGGTTGATCGGCTCGATTGTCTAAAAATTTCACTCGATGGTTATGAAATGGCTATTGAACTCCTAATGGAAGCCCATAAAAATAATTTTCATATTGTTGAATTCCCAGTTCCTGTTATATATAAGGATCGTGATGAAATCCTTAAAAAACGCACCAATGAGAGTTTTCTCTTTAAGGAAGGAGAGAAAAGGGTAGAGAAATATCTTAGAATAATATCAAAATATGTAGGACATAGCATAGTTCACGAGATCCAATATATCCAAGAGATTTTCCGCACATTTTTTAATTCGTATGAAGATATATCAAAATTTAATTTTGAAGAAATAAAAGAGAAAATTGTTGAGGAAATATCCTCATTACAACCTATAGAATTTACAGAAATTCAGTGCAATCATGATGACCCTAAAACTCGATGTACTTGCTGTGGGTGCACATCCCGATGATGTTGAAATTGGCTGTGGTGGTTTATTAGCCCATTATAAAAAAATGGGAAAAACTACAGGAATTTTAGATCTTACAAACGGTATGCCCACTCCTTTCGGAACCGTAGAACAGCGCTTAGCGGAAGCGAAGAAAGCAGCGGAGATTCTAAGGGTTGATGTAAGGATAACTTTAGATATGAAAAATCGTTATCTTGAAAATACTATTGAGAATAGAATAAAAATTGCAGATGTATTTAGGCAATATCGACCAAGAGTTATTATCACAAATCCTTCCGAAGATTTTCATCCTGACCACGTCGCATGCCATCAATTGGTAAATGCAGCAATATTCCAAGCAAAATTAACAAATACTGATTCAAAATTTCCTGAATATTACCCACCAAGAGTTCTATATTATGATCAATCACATATTAAAAAACAACGCAAATTAGATTTTCTTATCGACATTTCTGATTCTTTAGAAGATAAAATTAGAGCGTTAGAAGCTTATAAATCACAATTTATTGAAAATAAAAATAATAATATTATTTTTAGCTATATTAGAGACAAAGCAAGCTATTTAGGTAATCAAATAGGCGTAAAATATGCTGAAGGTTTAATCTGTCCCTCTTACTTTAGAATTAACGACATAACAATGATATAAAAATGACACAGATAGATAAAGACGCTCTAAATTCGTATAAAAAGTGGGCAATTGGAAATGAATCTTCTTGGATATCAGATCAGATGCAAGATTTCATCCCTCATTCTATGAAAAATGCAATAGATCTCGCAAAACGAAATTTTGGAAAGAATTTATCTTTTCAAAATGATAGAGATTTAAAGGAAAAGCTTGGTAAAATCTTTGAGGAAACTACTAAAAAATATAATTTATTTACAGAAAAAGCGAAAAATCATCTTGAAGTTTTTTATCAAAATGGTTTAGGGATTGAAGTTGCGCATCAGCCAAAATTTCTCGGAGGAGAACGGTTTGTGTATAACAAATTATCATGTGGGGCAATGTTTGCACAAAAAGAAGATAATTTTTTTCCATTTTTTTATAATGCGGATTATGATAAAGTTCATCCTGAATTAATTAAAACTCATTTCCCTTTATACAACTCTAAATCGGGATTTTCTTCATCGATCTCAAATTCGCAAGAGCTTGAATATAATGAAGCAAGAATTAAGGATTTGCCCTTACCGACAGAAGAAGAAATCAATAATTACTTAAAGAATATTAAAGAGAAATATTTATTCTCAATTAAAGCGATTGTGAATGACAAATGGCAACAAAAACTCATTGAAGAACGATTTGAAACTACTTCACACCTAATCAAATCGAGTTGGGCAAAATCTAAAGAATATCCGGATTTATTTGTTAACATAATTGGTAATTTCTCAAACATAGTATATAATCAAGGATTTCTTTTCCTTTCAGCGAGTGATCCAGAGTATCGAAAGCTTCTAATCCCACAATATGAATTCCTATTAAAAAATCAAGAAAAATATTATTCCAATTACGATACAATTAGAAATAAATTCTTACAACTTGGGATCAATCCACCTTTACGAGAAATAAAACCCAGTTTGATACCATTTTTTTATGAGTGCCAAACTCCAAACTGCTTCCATCAACGAATTCAACTTCATCACGAAACACGCGGTTCCAAGATTTTAATAAAAGGAATTTGTTCTAAATGTAAAACACCAATAGAATTTGAAACCTATAATAATCATCCTGATTTATCCGATATCGGTTTAAACCTCACCCCTCGAGTTGAATCTCGGCAAAATCTTGTATCTAGCACAATTCCTATTGGGATCCATGTGGCTGGAACTGGAGAAGCGCGTTATTATACTATGGGGATCCCAATTTTTAAGAATATCAATCCGAAAGTAATTCTTCCCGTTATTTATTTCTATAATAAAACCACCATGAATACAGTTATTACTCGGAATCTGGAACAACAACTTATCGATCTTCAAATCCCCGGATTTTTAGATAATTTGGAAATTTTAATGAAGAATACCGGAAAATTCAATAAACTATGTAAAAAGCAAGAAAATGAACAAGAATTTTCAAATCGGAGAGAAAAATCAATCGAATTATTAAATCAAGTCAAAATTTATCTCATTAAATTAGAAGAAACGTGCAATCAATACATAAAAGAAAATCCAAATTCTCCACAATCAAAAATTGTGGCACATTACTTGAGCAATATGTTTGGAAAGATATCAAAAGAAAAACATGGTCAAGAAGCAGTCTTTAATTGGATAGATTTAAGTATAAAAAATGGCTTAACCCATCTTTTAGACGACTACAAACGATTTTACAAACCTTGGCTTCCTCCAGGGTTGGAGATTTTATTTTAACATTTCAAAGTTGACTTACTAATGATAAATACTTACGCAAAAGAACATATGGAACAAGCTTACTGGGATCTCCCTGCAACTTACCATGGTCCCAAATTTGATGCTCATACGCACATCTGGAGTATAAAAATTGCGGAAAAACATTTGGAATATACCGAGGCCTTTAACATTCGAAAGACAATGGCTATTTTGGATGAAGATGTCAAGGGTAAATTGTCTCCCGATTTATATGATCGATTTATTTTTGCTCGTTTCCTGCGTAGTCGAAATATGTTAAGTAATAACTCCCATGAAATGGCTGATATGGTAGATGAATATTACTCTCAAGGCTATTCTATTATCAAATTTTGGTTTGCCCCAAGGTGGCGAGATTATGTGGAACAAGAACTGAAGCTTCCCGTCGAAAAAATTAAGTTATCAAGCCCTCTCTTTGAACCCATTTATTCTCGCATCGAGGATTTAGGGCTCATTTTCCTCATTCATAACAGTGATCCGGACCTCTGGTATGAAAAAAAATATCAACCAGAATCGAAATATGGATCAAAGAAAACTCATCTTCAAGATCTTGAAGAAGTTTTACAAGCCCATCCTAAAATGAAAGTTTTAGGAGCACATTTTGCCGCTCAACCCGAACATTTAGAAAATCTTGGTAGGTGGTTCGATACATATCCTAATTTTTACGTGGATGCGAGCTCGGCTCGGTGGATGGCAAGGGAATTTTCCCGTAGACGATCTGACATTATCACTTTTTTTAAAAAATATTCCGATAGGATAT
>JAUWPK010000353.1 GCA_030611625.1 Promethearchaeum sp.
TCTATAATTGTTAATGCAGAACATGGAGTATGTATATCTGCGGATTTACCCAATTCTGCCTTAGTATTAACAAAAATATAAGGGATTTTTTTTTCTTGAGCAATCGGAGGTAAGTGCATCACTATTTCAGCTGGGCTGATATCGCCAGCGATAACTACAAGTTTTGCTTTACCGCGTTCAATAGATTTTGTACTTTCGTTCATTCCTTTTTTAATTCGACCGTTTTTCTTTACGGTATTCTTCACAAAATCCAGTACTTTATTTTTCAAAGCATCTGGAACTTCAATATCAATATAGGACATTTTTTTTTAACCTCATCATCGGTTTTGCATGATTCATTCCAAAAATTGAAACTTTTGTATCAAATCCCGCAGAAACCTCATCATTGGTCTTAAAACCAATAAATAAATAAAAGTTACATAATAATAAAATTTTTCGATAAGAAGCAAATTAAAGAAAGAAACCTGATTCGTAAAAATCGTAAATTTTTTTTTAAATGATGTATTGTTTTGTTGTGGAGCTGAAAAAAAAAATTGATTATTCCTATTAGGTGTTTCTCGTGTGGCAAACTCATTGCTGATAAATATGAACGATATATTGAGTTAATGGAAGAAAATCATCCCATTGAGGAGATTTGGAACGAATTAGGGATTACTCGATTCTGTTGTAAGCGTATGTTTGCCAGCCACGTGGAAATCGTCGATGATCTGTTAAAGTTCAACAGACTTCAATGATTCTTTTTCGTTTTTTGCACGTATTTGAAGTGTTTGATTGCCGATCTTTAAGAATTTCTTCTCTGCATGATCGTATTGTGAATATGCTTTTTGTGGTTCATTAAGGGTTCTGTAAATGAAACCCATTTCTAAATATATATGCCCTTGTCTAAACAAATCGCCTTCTTCCTCCAAAATTTTTAAAGATTCTTCATAACATTCTAAAGCTTCTTTCCATTTGGCTGTTTTTTGATAAATTTTTCCGATATTATATTGATTATGGGCAATTTTAGATGGAATCTTTAAAACTCGATATTTCTGCAGGGAGCTTTTCAGATCGTCTAATGCTGGAACAAAATTATTTTTTAGGCGTTTAATCATTCCGATATTACTTTCTGCATCCGCAATTCCTTTTTGATCATTTAGGTTCAAAAATATTCTGTGAGCATCAAGACTTAATGTTAGGGCTTTATCTAAATCGCCAAGATCGAGAAAAATAGTGGCGATATTGATGGAGATTTGTGCCTTCTCTGTTTGGAATTGCAAGTCATTAGCGATTTGAAATGCTTGGAAATAAATTTTAAGAGCGTTATCCAAATCCCCTCGATTTTGATAAAAGCTTGCCAAATTGTTTAATTTTGAGATAACTCCTGATTGATCATCCAATGCCTTATCAATTTTTATTGATTCTAATATAAACTGAGTTCCTTTTTGGATATCTCCTTTATTTGCATAAATAAGACCTAAATTTCCTAAAATTGTAGATTTTACACGGAGATCACCAATTTTACTCTCAGATTTCAATAATTTTTCGAATATTACCAGAGAAGCATCTAATTTTCCTTGAATTAGTAAAATATGACCCTTATTAATAAGACCACCAATAATTGATTCGTAATCCTTAAGCGTTATTGCTGTATTAATTCCTTTATCATAAAATTCGAGTGCTTTATTATAATCTCCTTTAGAACTAAGGAGCGAACCTAAATTTATAAAAAAAGTTATTTGCATTGATAAATTTTCAAATTTTTCAGCAATCTCCAAACCTTTTTTATAGAAAGTAATAGATTCTTCTTTTTTTCCCCAATTTTTATAGGTTATACCAAGATAGTTATAAAAATACATTTCTTCTTTGAAATTTTCTTGTTTATGAGAAATATTGATGCCTTTTTTAGCACATCGAACAATATCTTCAAACATATTGAATTTTAAATATATATTGCATGCAAATTTGTACTTATCAACTTCTCTTATGTCTAGTTGAAGAGATTGAAAAAAATCTTTGAAATCAGATTTTTCGCCTATTTTATCTATTTTCAATGAATTAACTAAGATATCTTCTAAAATTGATTCCCATAAAGAACCAAATATGTAATTTTGAGTATTGGTTTGTATACGATATACTTCCCCATCGGTTTTTTTACCGAGATTAAAAAGAATTAAATCAAGGGATGTGATATCAGATTCTGAATTTTCTCCTAATGATTTAGATACTTTTTCAATTGAAGTTTCATTATCCATGGAGTGTTCAATCCATATTAAGCGTTTCAACGATTTTATTTGACTTAGCATAGGAGCAATATCAAAATCATCACTACCAGAATAACCAATTACAACTAATGTTCGATCTTTGAATATATTTTCAATTAATGGTTTTTTAAAAGGTTCTATATCAAAAGTTTTACCCTCTTCCTTATTACTTCCCAGTGCTTTCATAGTTGTAATGATAGAATCACTCGTTTTAGCACCTGTGATTATATTATGCTTGGATCCGTGAACTTTAATAATCGGATATTTGGAAGATTGGAAAATTTGGGATAAATCAAAATATTTTGTGAAATCTTCTTGGGTTATAATTGGAATAATATCTTTATGTTTTTCAATAGAAACTATTTTTTTTAATGCGAATTCAATTAAATAATCGAAATTAGTAGTAATAACATAATGTTCTTTAAGAATAGTATATGCTAAAAATAAATGTATTAAATTTGGATTAGTAAATTTTTCAAAGTAATCTAGTATTTTTAATTCATTATCAAACCGATTTTGAACTTGTTCAATTATCATTTCATAACGCAATCCATTAATAGATTGGAATATTGTCAATTCTCATGAAGGAATACATGATTCTAATAAAACATTAATAATAGATTTTGCAGAAGGTAAATTGGAAGGTGGATTCATTGAAATTCCTGCACCAACTAAAAAAGTATACTTCATTCCTTTCTCAAAAAGATCATTCACGGTTTTCTCGGTTTTTGTAAAAATCATTATAGTTTATCTTTTGATTTTGATTTATTAAATAATTCTCAAATACTAAAAATTATAGAAAAATATCACCAGAAATTTTAAGTAAAAAAAAATTGCAAAAATATTAAAAAGTGAAAGTTATTTCATCGTCTTTTGAAGGTTTACCCTTTTTCTTCTTTTTCACGTCTTTAGGAACATAACTTGCAAAAGCT
>JAUWPK010000246.1 GCA_030611625.1 Promethearchaeum sp.
GATAAAATAATTCATAAAATCTGTTAAAACATCCATTTTACTTCAATTTTTAGCCTAAATTTATAGCCTAAATTTATAAGATATCCATACTTTATTTATTATGTAGATAATAATATCTTTATCATACATTTTCGAAAAGAACTTCTATTTATTCAGCCCTTATGACTAATAGTGATATATTATATACACAATAATGTGTGTTTTATTCATTATTTACTGATCACTTTCAATCTAACCGAAAAATGGAGAAAGAAAGTGGTGATCGAAATTTATTAGGATTTAAAGTAGAAATATCTAAAATTATATATACTGAGGAAAAATAATGCAAAAATCTTATTATGACAGACTAAACCCTAAAAAAGCAATTAATGCAGAACATAAATACTCAAACTCAGAGTACCAACAAAAAAGGGCAACATTTAATGAAATGATTAAAGAAATTTCAGATCAAAATGTGGAGCAATTAAAATCAAATATAGAAAAACGTATCTTTAGAATTAATTTAAACAATATTGAAAAATTAATTAATTATCAATTTAATTCTCAAACCCAAAGGCCCTTTCCGAATTTGATGAAGAATTTTAAAAGTGCAATTAAGTCCATCTATCATGGAGTTAAATTTAAACCATATTTCCAAAAAAACCTTGAGATCCAAAGAAAATTATTAGGATATATCAATTTTATATTTCAGGAAAGTATAAACCAAGATGTTTATCTACAAGATATTGCATTAAAACATCATGAATTAAATAAGTAACAAGGATTTGAGCCTATCTTTAAATAAATTAAATAAGTTTTTAAAAAAAATCTCTAAATTTCATGTAGTAAATATCACTGTTGGGATTTTAGGTTATTTTTTATATTGTTGAATAATCGATCTTCATCTTTCCAATTAATTTCATCAAATCCATTCTCTTTATATGTTTTATAACATTGATTTATCCCATCTTTCAAACGAATCTGAGGTATCCAACCAAGCTGATGAATTGCTTTCTGATTAGAAATACATAAAATACCTTTATTAATAAATGGATAAAGACGTTTATTATCTGGCCATTGTGCTTTTTTCAAATCTTCATCATCATAATATTCAATAATAGGATCAATTCCAATGATATCACCTGTCAATTTTGCAAGTAATTCTCCGGAAGTTAATTCTCCCCCAGATGCATTATAGATTTCACCAATTGATTTGGGATTTGAAAGACATTTGATACATAATAAGGCTACGTCATCGACATGAACAAGATCAATATAGGCATTTCCTGGATATGGGATAAAAAGTGGTTTTTTAACGAGAATTCTATCAAAAAAGTATTTTTCTCGATATTTATAATTATTTGGACCATAGATATATGTTGGTCTAATAATTGTAACTGGAAATTTACTTTTTTCATATGCTTGCATTAATAATTGTTCACATTTTCGCTTTTCTCGTCGATAATCATGACTATCTATGAGAGACCCTTGTTTATCTGACTCAAAAATGGGAAAAGTTGAATAATCTTCCAAATGTGCTTGGTCGTATACTGCAGCTGTGCTTATATGAAGAAAGTTAGATATCCGATTTTTGAATATATCGATTATTTCTTTTGTATCTTGATGTTCCATTGCACAAACATCAATTACCCAATCAAAATCATATTTCATTAATAAAGATTTAAACTTGGTGCGATTTTTTCTATCAATTTGAATATAATCAAACTTTCCTTTTTTGTCTATTTCATGAATCCCTCGTGTGATGACCATAATTTCATGTTTTTCTAAGGAGAAATAATGTAAAATTCGGCTTCCTAGAAATCCAGAACCACCAATAATGAGAATTTTCATATCGATCTTATTAACATTGAGTATGTAATTCATTTAAATTTTAACCGTCACTTAAAAAATTTCCAAAAGTGAGATATTTAATTATTTTAATGGATATGTTCAAATTTTGCTTTAGTTAGAATCTCAACTTTTCCATTTCTAATCATAACATCGTTCTCAATTCGAAAACCGCCTGATCCCTTAACATAAGCCCCAGGTTCTATGGTAAAGACCATTCCATCTTCTACTTTAATTTCTCGCCAGTACTTCAAACGAATAGGATCTGTAGGTTTTGCCCTTAAATAAGGAAAATTATGTTCAGAAAGACCAATTCCATGGCCTAAAGCATAATTCATTTAGAAAATTCTTTTGGCTTGAAATCACCCAAAGGACCATGCCATCGAAATTTTCCAAGAGTAATTTTTCCAATTTGAATTGCCTCAGCAGGACATTGGTGAATACATCTCAAACACATAACACATTGATCACCAAATACTATGTTTTTTTCAAAAATGGATATGTTTTGAACTGGACAATTTTTCACGCATAATTCGCAAAAAGTGCATTCCTCTGTTGCGTGAAATTTCTTTTTCATAAAATAAACCATAATAAGATATAGTAGATGGAAAGGGGGTCCAATAATCGTAGATGCTATTTTAAATGGAGGTTTTTTAGATAAATCTTCTATGTCTCCCCCGGATGTTAATTTCTTAGCAATATCTATTATTCTATCAGTGAATTTATCAATTTCTTGTAAATTTTTATAATCCTTCTCTAGTGCCTTTTTAACGTATCTAGATTTCTTATTCAACATAGCTAAACCATCAGTTCCTGGCATAACAACACTTTGAGACCCTAAAAAACAATATCCATTCTTTTGAAAGGGTTTGGCTACTTTCCTTATTGCATTTCCATCCCATAATCCCATCGTGCAAAAAATAAATACTCCTTTATTTTGAATGGGTGTTAGATTCGCTAAAAATGTTCTAACTATTGCGGGAGAGTTTAATTCAAAGACTGGAAATCCGAAACATAAAATATCATATTCTTTAAGTTCATCTGGAGAACAATTTTCAATAGTTTGAAGTTTTACTTCTATGATCTGAGGGAATTTTTGCAGTTTTTTTTCTATATATCGTGCAATATAATCAGTATTTCCTGTTCCACTAAAATAAAGTATCAATAGTTTCATTTATTTGTCATCAATAAGTTATGATTCAAAAAATAAAAAAAAAGATCGAATTTTTAAGAATAATTCGATTAGTTTTTTTCTCCCCGTGTGATTATCAACAGGAAGGCAAAGAAGATGACTCCAAATAAAATGAGGAAAACCCAAATCAATTCAGGAGCAGGACTCCAAATAAATGCGAGGTACGTGAAGGGGAGTAAGAATATAACTGTAAGAATTGCCAAAGCAGCTAGAGTAACCTTTGCATCTTTCAAATCTAAAACAATCGGAATGATGATTGCAATGGTTAATATGGTAGCTAATATCTTATAGGTTATAATAATCCCAAGCACTGGAGCATTTGTAGCTGCAGGATCCAAAAGTGGAATATAAAAGAAATTCCAAATTGTGTCTGCACCTTCTTTCATGTTATTATTCACACCTTTCAAGGAAGGCAATACTGCTGACAATATCAGGTTAATTACAATACCGATGATCAGCATCAATGCAACATCGTCTGCATCTTTGAATCCTTTTTCTTTATCTTTTATGAAAATATCACGCACTACGGCTAATAACCAGAAAATAGCTAATACCATCATCGAACCGGTTAATCCAAAATCATATAAATTTTTCTTGGTCACGGCATACCACAGAAAATTCGAAGGTAGCAGTGCAGCGATATAAGCGATCGAGCCATATTTATCCCCTCTTTTGAAAAGATCATATAAAAGAAATATAAGGTAGATAATCGTAAAAGATATCAACAAAATAAGGTCGGCTAAGTCTATAGGCAACTGATTTAACATTTTTATTCACATTTTTTTTTTTAATTTAATGTTTATTAAAAATATGTTATTTTTGGATATTTTAAATATTTTAGGTCTGATTTTTAGCATGTGATCAAAAACTTTTAAACATATTTAAAGATAAATTCATATATTCATGGATGATAATACTGAACGTTTAAAGCGAGAAATTATAGGATTAAGAATTTTCACTGGTTCATTTCTCGCTGAAGTTGAGAAAATCTTTGGAACAGCAACTATAAAGGCGATTTTGAACAGATTAGGACAAAAACCAGCGGAAATTGTTGCGGAACGGATTTTAGAAAAATATGAAAAATCTATGGCAAAACCCTTCGAGAATATTGGCGCGGTGTATACGATATTTGAAAATACTATAACTCAATTATATGATTCAGAAATTATATCTATTTCTCCCGAAGATTCAGATGATAAATTCGTTGTACGGATAAAAAACGTTTGTGCTTTTAGACATTCAATTAGAATTCGAGATGATCTATCCTATGGTGGAACTCTATGTGAATTCACTATGGGTTATTTTGAAACAGCCTTGAAAATATTAACTGGACTTAAGGTTGAATATCAATTTTTAACTAAAGAATCTACTGATGATTATTGTGTTATAGATTTAGTATTTAGGAAGAAAAAGAAAACAGAAGAGATCTTAGAGATTAAAGAAACCTTAGAATCAGAAGAGAATTCAAAGATAGAAGATGAATCTGAGAATAAAGAACTAAAAAATACGGAAGAAAATATTGAAATAAGTGAGAGTTAAGAAAAATATTAAGCAACTGATATGCTTAACATATTAAGATTTAAAGAGAAATTTTGTGATTTAGATGATACCTGCTACTTTTTACGATTTTCCTTTCGGGGATTTAGAGAAATCCTTTCGTTTTGCTATTTTTGGAATTCCATGGGATGGAAATTCTACTAATGTTATTGGCAATACCAGAAACGCTCCTAGAGAACTCAGAAATTTATCATCGTTTTTAGGTAGATCAACAGAAAAAGGGGATAACATAATGGAATTTAAAGCAGTGGATTTTGGTGATGTTTCAGTATATACTTCTTTACCAGATTTGACACGAGAGCGTATCACTTTAATGATTAAAGAATTTATCCCATGGAAAAAACCTTATCCAATACCCATTATGATTGGGGGAGATCATTATTGTTCATTTCCTGTTATCAAAGCGTTGGATGAGAAGCGTTCTGAATTAAAACAAGAAAAATTTGGTGTTTTAATTTTTGATGCTCATTTAGATTATTATGACAAATGGTTAGATGTGGAAAAGGATTTTCACTGCACTGTATCCAAGCGAATTTCAGATTTACCAAATATTACTGCAGAAAATATGGCAATTGTTGGTGTTAGAGATATGGATACTATAGAGGTTGAAGAAGCAAAAAAAGACAAATTATTTTACATACCTTCATATAAATTTTCTCCAAAGGGTGCTTCCAGTGGGCTATCTGAGCAAGTTGAAAATATTATTAATCATTTTCAAAAACATGGAATATCAAATCTTTATATATCAATTGACATTGATTGTATTGATGGATCTTTGGCTCCAGGAACCCCTTATGCAATTCCGGGAGGTTTTAAGTATCGTGAACTTTGGTTCATGCTCCAAAAGATTATTAAAAAATTTGAAATAGTTGGTTTGGATGTAGTAGAAGTTGCACCTGATCTTGATACTGCTTCAAAAGTCACTCAAATCACTGCAATTAAATTAATAACAGAAATAATGGGATTTATAACTCAGAAATCTAAGTGAGTCTAAAAAATGAAAGAAATTGAAGAAACTAAGAATTATCGACCAATTGAACAAATTGATGTTTCTGCAAGTAAAGATATTGTAGAATTAATGAATAAATTTGGTAATATGGGTTTTAATGCAAAAAGATTAGCACAATCTTGTCAGATTTATGAAGAAATGTGTAAGGAAAAGGAATGTATAAAATTTTTTGCATTGTCTGGGGCATTAGTTCCTGTTGGATTACAAAAAGTAGTTTATGATTTTATTAATGAAGGTTTCATCGATGTATTAGTCACTACCGGAGCAAATTTAACTCATGATGTTGCTGAAGCTTTAGGAG
>JAUWPK010000104.1 GCA_030611625.1 Promethearchaeum sp.
GTTGTAGATGGTAAAATTTTATCTTCTAAACTACAAGAATTAATGAGTCCTTATCTTAACAATAAAAAATCTACGAAAAATAAAAAAGGAGGCAAATAATTATGAGCAATTCCACGAATAATGAGTTTGAAGGATATAAACCGAAATCTATTAAAATTTTGAAGAAATTTGGAGCAAAAACATGGAGTAAAATTCGGATTAAAACCGAAAAAATTTCATCAGAGGGGATTATATTACCAAGAAATCAATTTGCTCCCGATGGATTCGTTGAAATTAAGCTTAAAAACGGATATAATATTGGAATTCAATTGGATTCGACTACAGAAATTGAAGTTTTAAGCCAAGAGCCAAAAATGGAAGTTAAATTCGATCCTACAAAAATCAAAAAAAATAAAAAATTACCCAATATTGCATTATTAGGAACAGGAGGAACAATATCATCAAGATTAGATTATGTGACTGGCGCGGTTATACCAGCTTTTGAACCATCTGAACTTTTTACAGCAGTTCCTGAATTAGCTGATGTTTGCAATCTTGAAACCGATGTAGTATTCAAAATTTTCTCTGAAAACATGAAACCTAAACTCTGGTTGGAATTAGCAAAAAACGTAGCTAAAAAAGTGAATGCGGGTGCTGATGGTATTATGATTGCACATGGAACTGATACAATTACATATTCTTCGGCGGCATTGTCATTTTTATTAAGTGATTTAAAAGTTCCAGTAGTTCTTGTAGGTTCACAGAGATCAAGCGACAGGCCATCTTCGGATGCAGCGATGAATTTATTAAATGCAGCTAATGTAGCAGGAAATGCAGATCTAGCAGAAGTTGTAGTAAGTATGTTAGGATCTTCTGCACATGATTATGGATTTATTCATCGCGGAACAAGAGTTCGAAAAATGCATTCTTCAACGAGACACGCGTTTCGTTCAATCGATTCATCACCATTAGGTATGGTTCGCGATGGAAATATTAAATTTTTCACAGATGATCTTAAAAGAAGACCAAAAAATGATGTTGAAACTATTGCTGCAAAAAATATTGAAGAAAAAGTTGGATTAATTTATGGATACCCTGGACTATCATCGGAATTAATTGATTTTTATGTAGATAAGGGATATAAGGGTCTTGTTTTAGCAGGTACTGGATTAGGTCATTTCCCTCTCGATACATTTGATTCTCTAAAGCGCGCGGTAGATGAAGGAATTCCAGTAGTTATGACAGTTCAAACAATCTGGGGTTATACTGGAATGGATGTTTATGAACCTGGAAGAAAAATGCAAGCAATTGGTGTTATTCCTGGACAAAATATGATACCAGAAGTCGCTTTTGCAAAATTATGTTGGATTTTAGGGAATAATGACGATCCTAAAGAAATTAAAAAATTGATTACAACCAATATTGCTGGTGAAATAACAGCAAGAGAACCAATGAATGGATACCAGATCTTTCAAGGAGTGGAAGACCAGATAAAGCCTTTATAGGATTTATTTTTTAACAATTTTCATATTTTTTCCACATTTTCTGCAGACGTAATCATTTTCTTCTAATTTACTTTTTTTCAGGGTTCTTTTATAACCACATCTTGCAGTACAGCTTAAATAAAACTTGTTTCTTGCGATATCGGTTTTTACAGGTTCAAGTTTAGCTTTTTCCTTTTTAATTGTTGATTTCTTAGTTTTAACTTTCTTGCTTACCTTTCTTTTAGTTGTTTTCTTCGATATCTTTTTATTTGTTTTTGTAAATCTATCTAATGACATACATTATCACCTATCTGTTAAGATTCAATCTCATCATTTTGATCTTCTGATTCTTTCTCTTCTTTCTCTTCTTTCTTTTCTTTCTTTATTTTATCTTTTAGTTTATCTACTTGTTCATGATATTTTCTAACTATTTTGAAATCTTGGATATGAGCAATTTGGTCTTGAGTTTTTTGTGTCCTTATTTCTTTTTTTTCTACATTGTGCTTATCTTTCTCATCTTTTCTAATTAATAGTTGTTTAGCTTTTTCTTTTGCAAGATCTGATTGGAATTTCTTTTTATCTGCTTTCATCTCATACCTCTCAGCGCGCAGTTCAGATTTCCTTTGGTACTTATCCCCTTTAATACGTTTATTCTCGGCTTTTCCAAGGGATTTTAACGCTCCCAAATCTTTTTTAGCACTTTTATGAATTAAATGAATTACTCTTCGTCCTTTGAGTTCTAAATTATCGGGAAATTCTTCGACTATTTCTTTATATCCCTTAATTTTGGCTCTCTCTTCTGAGGTTAATTCGTCTTCCTCACGGAATTTACTTTCTCGATATTTTTGAGCTGGACTCCCCATATAGACCCAACCACTTTCCAATTCCTGAGATACCTGGGTAGAAGAAAGAGCACCTAGCAAAACATTATCCTGTAAAATTGTTCCAGGTGCAACTACGCAATGACCCCCTATTAAACAATTTTTTCCGATAATTACTCTTTTTATTATTAAAAACTCAGTGGTAATCATAGAAGTCATGATTACAGCCCCTTGCCCGATAGTTGAACCTTTTCCTATCTCCAAGAATTCAGAATCCACCCACGCATCATAAAGTGGCGTTGTAAACTTTACATGGTTTCCAAACACCTTAAAAGCCAATACATCTACCCAAGGAAAAGGAAAATTATGACATAGCCAAATTGGAAATTTCTTAATAACTGCTCTTTTGATCCAAGCTCTGTAATCCTTATTTTTAATTGTTTTAGGAAAAACCCCTTCTTTTGGAAAATGAAAAAAATTGACAACCTTTAGAGCTAACCAAGAAAAAAACAGAGCCGAAAGTATAAACAACATATAAATTACAAACAATATTATTGGAAACGTTATGAAAAATATCCAATTAAATTTCATTATAGAAATTAAGAAATATATTAAGAAGAAATCTGGTACAAGTGAAAACCAGATTATAAAGATATAAATAATTAAATACCTATTTGCGGTAAGTGTGTTTGTTGTAGTTGGCCCTGCCTTTAAACTTGCTGGAATTGTGCTTGACATCATATATTACCTTAATTTTTTTTTTATTAGTTTTTTAGATATTTTTTATACTCTTTTTTCTGATTTTTTGTTTGATAAACAAGATCTTTCTTCTCTTCTGGAATTTGCATTATTTTTAAATAACGCTTTGTTGATAATCTACCGATTGGTAATCCAAAATATTTAGCAAATCCACTAATTTTATGAAATTTGGTTACACCACTCATAGGTAGAAATTCTGTATATGGTTCTAAATATGTTCCAGGGGAAATAGCATTATGAGCACTAATTACCGAATTACTACCAATATAAATTTTTTTTAAGGTGATTGCTCCATATTTTCCCTCTACCACATGACTAGTAACACCCGTACCTTGCCCAATATACACATTACTACCTGTTTCAAAAAATTCCTTACAATAAACATGATCTTCCATTGTTGTTCCTTTTGAAATTTTACATCCCCCTACAAAATTAAGCGCCCAATTGATTAACCAAGGAAAAGGACTCTTAGCGATTGACCATACTAAAACTCTTAGAATAACACCACGTAAGTGATATGCGTTGACAGCACGAGCTTCTTCTTTTCCTATTCCTTTTGCAGCTACTAATTCTTTTTTTGGAGACATTGAATTTATTATAGAAATTGCAATTTTACATAAGAGTACTAAGAAGAATAAGCGAAAAATATACAAGAATATTGCTATCAAAGGTGTTAAAACTGAAATTAGAAAATAATGCCATCCAGAGAATAATAAAAGAAAAGAATTAAGAAATATGTGTTTGATGGGAAAAATGCAAAATTTGTAATAATAATAACCCAAAATTATAGATGGAATCCAAGAATACCCCCAAACAAATAAAATTGCAAGAATATACTTCTCTATTTCAATTTTTGCACTTGGAGGAATTCTCGGATCTTTCATTATCTACACATGCTAAAAATAAAAATCATTGTTAATGATCGTTTTAATCTGAAACAGCTTTACGCTTGCTAAATAGTGTTTTCAACTCATCCATTATTGATCCACGTAAGGATACCGGTCCTGCTGGTGGTCCAGATTTAGGAGGAGGTGCCTTACCAGGAGGTGGTGGCGGTGATCCAGGAGGCGGTGGTGGTGCCCCAGAACCAGATCCCACTGCGGGAACTGCTAAATTTGCACCTGATGCAGCTGCAACTCTAGATTCAACTTGCACAATTCGTCCTTCCATAGCTTTTAAACGACCATCAAGACCTGTGATCTGCCCAGAAAGAAGTGTTAAACTTTGGTCTACCATTTCAGGAATCCGTAAAGTTATGGTCATTATCTTTTCAATTACATCTGCTAATCCTTCGACTCTTTCCTTTAAGGGAGCTTCAGAGTAACCTTTCATTACCGAGAAAAATTCGTCAGCCATTTTTGTATCAACATATCCGTTTATGAATTATAGGTATTTCGATTATCCGTTTATGAATTATAGGTAATTCGATTATAAAAAATTTTATTCAAAATTCTAAAAATCCAGTATCCCCTAAGATTTCTTCGATATTCGCCCTTCGTTTTGGTTTTTCCGCGGCTTTAGCTTCCCCTTCATCATATGGATTATCTTCTGCTTCTTCGTATATGTTTTCTATTGTTGCATCAACAAAAACACCAGAGTCTAGTTGTTGTCGAACACTTTCTTCATTTTCAACATATTTTGCAGCTGTAGCCCGCCACATCTCTGCTTGCTCCAAATCTTGTGGATCTTTATTTTTTTCGTATTCTTCATGCGCTTTTTTGGCATTAATATTTGCATTATCAGCCAAAAACGAGTAGACTAGCGTTAATTCAGTATATTGTTTCTTTTCCCACAGTTTTTCCTCACGCGCTGTAAGACGGGCATATTCTTGGTCTTTATAATAAATATCGATGAAGTCTCCAAACGCGTCCACTGGTTCTGTAAGATCGTTTTTATCAACAAGTTGGGAAACGCTACAATGACCACAGATAACTTCAACTTTCTCTTCTTTCGCATGTTTCTTCGCTTTTACAGTCTTATGTCCGCATTTCGGGCACGTAAAGACCTTTGGAAGCGATCTAACTCTTCTATAAACTACTTGTTTCCTTTTTCGACGGCCCAACCACTTTTCAACTCCATTTAACTATAATAAATTAGAGAATCCAATCCAATAAATTTTATGGAAAGACGACCATAAAGTTTTTTGGGAATCCTACATTGAAAGAATTAAGTTTTTGCAATATTATTTTCGCAAATGAGTGATATTTCGCCAAAGATATTAGGAAATTTGATTTAATATGGTTGAAGAACATAGCACCTTGGATTTAGAATATGATAGAATGTTATTAGAAGATGTATTTGATACACCAAATCTTCGATATGTATCATTATATATGTATATAATTCGGAAAGATTTTTTCCAAGATTTATTGGATGATGATATTATTGAGCAATTTGAAACAATTACATCACTTGAAGAGCCAACCGGTGAAGATTTGATTAGAATATGCACAGGGGACTTTATCAAAGCATTATTTCAATATAATTTAATTACAAATATACGATCATATGAAATGTTCAAGACTAAAGGAAATGATGTAAAAATTCGATTTGCACAAGGATTAAAACTAACTCACCAAGAAATTTCTGATTCCGAAGAAGAAGTTCATATATTTTTCGACGAGAATTATTTAGAAAGAGTTTTAGCACCTATAATCCCTGAAATGACACAGACTAGAATAAACGAATCATTGGAAAGATTGAGAGCAATGATGTGTCCGAGATCATCCAAAATCCATGAACTTGTCCATAAATATGGTGATTATTATGTAATCGATGATGATTTTTTTTATATTATAGAGGAATTTGGTAATCCGTATCAAGCTTTGAGGATTGAATTAATGATTCGTGCAATGTCAAAGAAATACAAGGAAATCGAGAGCAATATTAATGGAGTATTAAACCAATTTGAGATATCATTAATAAAATCACCAATGATGAAGAAATTGAAGCAAGCTAAAGAAAAAGGGAAAGATGATTATGTTAAATATCTTGTTGAAAAATCACGTAAAAAGACTCTTCCTCAAAAATTTAGAGTTGAATTTCCCGAAAATGATATGCCAGATAATTATATTGAGTGGAAGAAATCTTTAAATCACTTAATTAAACTTAAACTAAATTTTAATAATATTGATCAAAAAATGGATGAATTAAGAGCGTACTATTCTGGTAAAAATCAAAAAATGACTTATTTAGAATTTATTCAAAAATCTACTTATGATGAAGATGATATTTCAGAGAAAATAAAGAATTTATTAATCGATGCTCGAAACTCCTTAAAAGAAGTTAGTGAAAAAATAGATAAATATCCAAAGAAAGAAATGAAATTGCTAAATTTAGATATTGAAAGAATGATTATTGAAAAAGGATTGGATGAAGAAGAAGATTAGGTGAAAAAAATGGGTGAAAAATGTCCAGCATGTGGAAATGCAGAACTAACTGAATTAGTTCCTGGGGTAAAAAGCTGTCCTGCTTGTAGAAAAGTATTTCGATCTAAGGTTGAAAAAAAAAAAACTAAAATAATAGAGGGTGAAATTCTTGATGGAGAATATTTTATGAAGAATACTACTCTCAATCCAAAATATGAGATTGCAGATAAAGGTATAACGATTTTTAGAGAGGAAAACAAGTTATGGTTTGCAGTTCTGTTATGTCATAATCCAGATTTTCCTGAAATAAAATATATTCGATTGTCTTGGTGGAAAAAAAGCGTGAATATACATGGTGGTATGTTTAAAATTGATGAAATTGATGAATTGGAAAATATGTTAATAGCTTTGAATCGAATTGAAAAAGATTTTGATGATTATTTTGAAGTTAAAAAAAATAAGAATATTTCCTTTGATCCTTTACCAGAAAGGAAGGAAATTGATGACGAATCATATATTTTTAATTTAACTAAAAGAAAATGCCCAAAATGCAGTTGGAAGATGAAAAAGAGTAAAAATCGTCGCTATTATGAATGTGAAAAATGCGGGGAAATAATTGTTTTAGATGACGGACATCCAATTTATGATATTCCATCAAAATATTTACCACTATCATATTCAACTAATTTCCCAATAAATTTCTATTTACCCAATTACGGAATAACAATTAGGAATACAATGGGTGATTGGAAAGCAATTGTTACAATCCATGCAAAAGAAAACCCTGAAAAAAGATGGTTACGTTTTTATTGGTGGAAGAGAGATTTCCGGCATTATATGTCAAGCCAATATTCTTTTGGTTCATCCCAAGGATTAAAATGGGAAACAAAAAAAGGAGTTATGTCTCCAAATATCCACGATAAGAAGTTAATTGCCCCATTAATTAAAGGTTTGAATGAAATTAAAAAAATTTGGTTAAAAAGTAAAGAAGAATGATCGGGGATAATATGGAAAAAGATTTGGAAAGCGATTTATGGTCAGAATTAATAGAAAAATTTGGAAATGCAATAAAAGGGTCATTAGAAATCATAAAAGAAAGAGATATTGAGAATATTCCAGGGGCCAAAGAGCAATTAATTAGACGTTTTGAAGAATTGAATAGATATCTTCCTAAAAATAATGGAAATATTATTATAAAATGTATAGATGAATCGATTTCTAATGCATTTTTCCCTCAAACCAACAAATTAGATTTAGCATTTGAAAAAATATTAAAAACTCTTGAACAACAACATGAAAATGCTTTCATAATTAATGAATTAATTAATGGTTTCGTTGCAAGTCAAAGTAAATCGTTTGGTTCCTTTAAAGAAGGGCCGATTATCGATCGTATTATTGAAGCTTTCAAAAAATCAAGGAATTTTCGTATATCTGATTATTCATTTTATGCAATGTTTGGAAACCCAAATAAACCCAGAAAAAATCTTCAAGATAATCTGAATTCAATCACAGATTTTCTTGGTTTAGTAAAAGAAAAAAAGATTTTTGCACGTGATCTTGCAAGGAGTGAGGAAAAAGCGATTAACTATTATACTTTCCCACCTGAAATCTTAGAATTATTAGAGGGAACCTATATTATTCACACTGAAAAGGGGGAGACAATTATAAATGATGATTTTGATAAGAACGTCTTTACAAGCTTATTCCTAGCAAAATATTCTGTTGGAAGAAAAAATTTAGATAACTACAAAATAAATGGAATTTGTGCTATCTTTGCTCTCATTCTCATATTAAGCTTTATGCCAAAAGTTAAACTAGCAGAAGACAACCCTATTTTAGGAGATAGTAATTATGATTCACAAACTATGAGTGTAATTCCGAAATCTTGGATGATGAAAGAAGTTTTAGTGGAATTGATGCCAAGCACAATAGAGATAGTTGCATATCGAATGGGAGCATCTCTATGGTATAATAAAATAAAAAAATCAGATGCTCAAAAACGATTACATCTCCAGACTCGGTTTTTAATTAAAGATGTCAATAAATGGGTATTGGGCAACTTGTGTAGAGTAGAAATCCCAATATTTGTTGAAATAAGTAATATTTTCCAGGAAATTACAGTTGGATCGGATAGCGAATTTGAAAATTGAAATTATATTAAGGTGAAAAAATGGCCCGTCAAACATGGCAAGAAATTGTGGCATATTATAAAACATACATATCAATACTCCAACCATTACTAAAAGAAACCAAGCGACTCTTTTTAGATTTGACTTCAGATGAATTACTTGATTTTTCTACTTTACAGGAAAAACTGGAGAAAGAAACTAAGAGAAGTGTCCATAAAGTAAAAGTTATTGCAGAATTTAATGCTTTTTTCAGGACTGAGATTTTCAAGCATATAATCAACTATATAGATGAAATACATGATGATTTTGATGTTGTTGATATAAAGGATAATATAATAGATTTTCTCGATGAATCAATTCATGCATTTGACGGTCTATTAAATTTGATTGAAGAAGATTTCTCAAAACAAGAAGGATCGCCATTAAATTTTCTTTTTGATACGTTAAATGAGATATTGCTTCCTTATGGAGATAATTTAGATAGTATTTATGAAACATTATTAGAAAAATCATCAGACTGGTATGAAGCTCAAAGGCATATTCTAAGCACAACTACATTTTATAAGGAGAAAATCGGTGAAA
The DNA here is from genome assembly GCA_030611625.1 of Promethearchaeum sp. Classification (GTDB taxonomy): domain Archaea; phylum Asgardarchaeota; class Lokiarchaeia; order Sigyniarchaeales; family Promethearchaeaceae; genus Promethearchaeum. The sequence continues at coordinate 9,123 of JAUWPK010000104.1, forward strand.
TGACAATTCCTGGATTAAGTCCAAAGACATACCAAATAATAAATGCAATTACCTCACTTTTTAATCTTGATCCAAATTATTTAGATATGGATGAAAATCCTAATTATGTTGTACCTGCAATAATGATCTCTGATGTATTTGAACCATATATTGATAATATTGCAAATGCTGAAGAAGATTCAATTAAAAGGATCTGTAATCGATTAGAATTACGAATCACTGATGGAATATTTATTTCTCCAACCGAAGAATTATTAAAATTAGCAGAACCGCATAATTTTTTCAACACACAAAATGATTCTGATGGGAAAATACGCTGGATTCCTCAATTCAGTAATGAAACATTTGTATTATTATACTTAGCAAAAGTATCAATGCGAAGAGGGTTTCTTTCAAAGGAACTAATAAATTGGATATCTATGAATTTTTCGTTTATTCTATATAACACAATTTTACATGCATATCTTTCCGATGATAATATTTTTTATAAGCTATTCTTGGATCTTAAAACTGAAGAAAAGATCATCCCGTATTTGATGAAAATTCTGTGTTTTGAGAATTACCTTAGATTAGATAGAACAAAAATACGCGATTCACCTGTTTACAGAAAAAAACTT
>JAUWPK010000298.1 GCA_030611625.1 Promethearchaeum sp.
AAAAAAAGAAGTTAAGAAATAAGAAAATAGTTTAAGGGAAAAACAGCGGAATAACCATTATCACATCTCCTAATAGATTCAATGCGATATGAGAATAAATTCCGATTTTTATATCTTTCTTCCACCAAACCAAAAAGATCAATGGGAAAATTGCTAAAACACGAATGGGTACCATCCATGGAGTCCATAAATGATATAATGCAAATAACACAGTTTGAAGAACGGGTGCAAACCATTTATTTTTTACAAGTCGGGGCATAAGAAATCCTCGGAAATAAATTTCTTCAATAAAAGGTGCGATTATTGCTCCGAAAATTAAAGTTAGAATTAAAACTAATACCCGTATTCCGGTTGAATATAGTTCAGGATTGGTATGCACTCCGGTCATATCATAAAAATCCGGAAGCCAGTAAAACCAATTTTGAAGAACCCAATCTGAAACACCGAGTTGCTTGTCAGCAAAACCCATTATTAGAACTGCCCAAAACAAAGAGAGAAAAGAAAAAAGTATAACTACTTTTTTGGAATTCTTATTTGTATTCAATATAATTGAAGGAAGTTTTTTTTTTGAGATTTTCTTTTCTGTTAAGGCGGTTTTCTTCTTACTACTACTGAATATAATTATTCCTAACTCTAACGGAATGAGAATGACTATAAGAACAGCATAGAAAGCAAATACAATAGGGATGTTATTTTTCCAAAATAATTGGGCAACTAGAAAATAGACCAGTGCAGCTAATATTCCGGGAAAAAGATGTAATACAATTGACAACCAAAGCGAATGATTATCTTTAGATAGAATTAATTTCAATTTATTTGATTTTTCTTCCATGAATTAAGATATTTTTTCTAACTATAATTCTTTTACTTTTCTAGTCCAAAGGATCCCAATCACTGTGGAAATCTTCATTGATCGAATCTAGGAATTGAATATCATCAACCGAAATTGAAAAATCAAATATGTCTGCATTTTCTCTGATGTGAGTCGGTTTAATTGATTTTGGGATAATCACAGTTCCATGTTGAATATTCCAACGTAACATGAGTTGAGCTGCTGATTTATTGTATTTTTCCATCATCTGTAAAAATTGGGGGCTTTTAATATCATTAAACTTATATCCATGAGTCAAGGGGGCATATGATTCGAGCACAATCCCTTTTTCTTGACAAAATTCTAGAACATCTTTTTTATATAAGAAGGGATGGAATTCAATTTGATTGACCATGGGCTTAATCGAAGCGACTTGAAGAAGTTCTTCTAAATGATTTATGTAAAAATTACTCACACCAATGGCACGAACTTTTCCTTTATTATAAAGTTCTTCTAATGCTTTCCAAGTATCCTTCCATTTCCCTTTTACTGGCCAATGAATTAGATATAAATCCATATATTCGACACCAAGATTGCTTAAACTCTTATTAAATGCGGCAATAGTTCTTGAATATCCCTGATCAGAATTCCATACTTTAGAAGTAATAAAGACTTCATCGCGAGCGATTTCAGAATTTCTTAGTGCATTTCCCACTATTTTTTCATTATTATAGAGTGTGGCTGTATCTATTAATCTATTACCCATTTCTAAGGCAACTTCAATAGCTTTTTGCCCGCGGTTACCAGTTAAAAGATATGTCCCCAATCCAAAAATTGGCATTTTCACAGAATTAGCCAATGTTAGTGTTGAATTAATAGTAAGGGTCATAATAATTTTATAAGAGTGTTTAGATCTTAAAAAATTGACTAAGAAAAATGATGTTAATTAAAAACGAAAAAAAAGGGTATTATTACTCTTCTGTGAATTTAACTTCTTGTTTTAAGAGTTTTTCTTTGATAGGATCCCAGAACATGTCATTATAAGGACCAGAGGTGTGGATTTCAGTCCATGTTGTTTTAAAGTAATCTTGAGGACATACCAACATACATGCACTGCAATTAATGCACTTTTCATCATCGATCTCTATTAAAATTTTGGATTCCCAAGCATCGCCTAACTCATTGAATTTTATTGCATCAGTAGGACAAATATCTTTACATTTATTACAATCTCCTGGGCATTTATTCAAGTAATTTTTCTTAAATTCCACTTCATCCTTTTCAATTTCGTAAGTTACTTTGGTTTCTCCTTCCCAGTAAACTTTCGCATCTCTTTTGATATTCGAACAATTAACTATTTTCGATTCTAATTTCGGTAGAGAATGAAATTTGGATATATCCATATCTTCAATTTTTACTTTTTCTCCATCAAAAAGCAAATCAAGAGCGTCAAATGGGCAGAAATAAACGCAAGTACCACACATAACACATAAATCTACATCTATAGAATCAACTACTGCTGCATTTAAATCCTTTGGTTTGGATTCGTATACTCTAGATGCGGGACCGAACAAAATTGCATCTCGTGGGCAAACTATGGAGCATTGGCCACATCCTACACATTTAAGCCGATCTAACATTAGCTCATATTTTTTTACGAGAAATTTGTGCTCTATTTTTATTTGCGACTCATCAACGATTTTAGATAGTTTTGGAAACGCCATTTTTTTTTCAGCTTGTTAGTTTTTCTGTTCTAATATTTCATAAATATCTTGATTCTAAAAAAGGATTTTCTAATCAAAAAAATGATTTAAAAATCAATATTATCTATAAATTTCGTAAACATTGGAACTACCGGAATAAATGGAGGGATACCTTTCGGTTGAGGGGTACGCAAAAGTCCAAGACTATAAGGATCCAAACCCATTCCTAATCCAAGTAATTGTGTAAAATAAACAACAGGGAGTTTGAATGGTTCTTCAATTTTATCTTTGAAATCTGAATTTATTCCAATTTGACCTAAATCTAACTGAAGATGACAAAAGGGGCAACAATCCACAACCATATCAACACCTGCAGTTCGGTATGATTCCATTTTATCCCGAGTAAAATCATCTGCGACCTGCTTAATGGAACCACGAAGTCCACCACCTGCGCCGCAGCACATCATTTTATCTTGATGAGGGATGCTTTTTGCACCGGTTAATTCCATTATATCATCAAAGAAAGTAGGTGTCTCAAAACAACCCTTCCATGGTTTATTATGAATGGGTTTTAATATGTGACAGCCATAGTGAATCGCAACATTGTAATCTAATTTATTAACAATTTTCTTCTTTAATTGTTTCATTCCAACATCATTATATAATGTCCATAAAATGTGATTAGTATCTATGGTTCCTTTAAATTCTCGACCAATTTCTTTTAATTTATCATTAACATAATCTCGTTTCTCAACATCCTCTTTTAAATCTGTGTTAATATCATTTAAAGTTCCATAACAACCATTGCACATTATGCACATGTCTCGCTCCAAATCTTCTGCAATGGTAATATTTCTTGCACCTAAAACCCGCCATGTATTAATATCAAAAGATCTAAATACGCCAGGTGCTGGGCAACAACCCGCTCCTTCTAATTCAACAACTCCAATTTTCACTGCATTTAAAACGTGACGACTTGCAGCATCTATAAATGGATAACGATTTGGAATAACGCACCCTAAAAACATACTAACATTCTTTCCATCAGGATTTTCTTTCAGCAAACTTTGTATTTTATCTTTTAATCCATCTTGTCCTGATTTTAAATATTCTTCAAGTTCTTTTATCCAAGGCCAACTATTAGGATCTATTTTGTATGCATTGCGAAGTGCGTTTAAATTTTGTTGTGTTTTATCTTGGCTCCAGTAAATCATAGCTAGGTTTATCCATATTGTAGCATCAATATTGCTTGAATTTTTTGTAATATTTTCAAATGTCTTTTCAGCGCCAATCAGATTTCCCAATCTATATTCTGCCATTCCTAAATTATTCTTCAAATATATTCCGTTTTTTGTTGAAATATCATTAAAATTTGAATTACTTTGAATAGCGCGAAAATTTTCAGCAGCTTTAAGAAATAGTCCTTGCTTTGCGTATAGTATTCCCAAATAAAATTTTGCAAAAGGGTATATAGGATCTTTTTTGTAATTGGCTGCCTTAATTAGATATTTTTTTGCATAAAAGAGTTCCATTTGAAAAAGTTTAATAATTCCTGCAATAAATAGCGCTTTAGGATTATCTGGTGTTAGATCTAATGCTTTTTGGGCATATCCAAATGCTCTTGTAAAACCTTCTAATCTAAAATGAATTTTTGCGAGATTTATCCAAATCTCAGGATTTTTCGTATCCAAATCTGCTGCTTTAAGAAAATCATTGCTTGCAGCGATTAAATCGCCATTTTCTAAATTAAATAGACCAATATGAATAAATCCTAAAGGTTTAGAGGGGTATTTTTTTATAGCTTCCATGAAATTATATCTAGCTTCTAGTACATCTCCCTTTTCTAAGAAAGAAATTCCTAAATCGATTATGCTTTCTAAAGAATCAACTTTTTTTTTCTTTGAACTTTTTTTAGTTTTTACCATTTTTAAATCGACTCAAGATAAGTGCAAAAATTCTTTTTTTCA
>JAUWPK010000259.1 GCA_030611625.1 Promethearchaeum sp.
ATATCAAGAGTTCTTACTAAAAGAAGATAAAATTGACTTTAACGACATGATCAATTTAGCTGTGAAACTTGTAAAAGCGAATCCCGAAAAATACTTGAACAAATATGATCATATCCTTATTGATGAGTTTCAAGATATTTCGCACCAAAGGATGAAATTGATTCAAAGATTTGTAAATGAGAATTCAAAAACAAAACTATTTTGTGTTGGAGACGATTGCCAAAGCATCTATCAATTTACAGGAAGCGATGTTCGATTTTTCGTGAGTTTTAAAGAATATTTTCCAAATCCTGAAATTAGTATCCTTAACAGAAATTATAGAAGTTCGAGAGAAATAGTTGAGATGTCTAACGATTTAATCTCGAAAAATAAAAAACAAATTAAAAAGAATGCATTTTCGGTAATAGGTTCTGCTCAACAGCCAATTTTCATCGAATTGACAGAAAAATTGGGCTACTCTTACCAAAACCAAATCTCAAATTATTACAACTTAATTAAAACTATATTATCTAATGGAGTAAAACCATCTGCTATAATGGTGCTCTCAAGATTCAAAAGATCAATTAAAGACTTAGAACAGCTATGTGGAGCAAATGGTATTCCAACGGAATACAGAGCGGGAGGAATTAAATTTCATACTGCTCATGGTTCAAAAGGTCTCGAAAGCATGCATGTCATCATCATGAATGCAAATTCAGGTTTATATGGTTTTCCTTGCGAAATCCAAGATTCTTCTGTAATGGAACTAGCTAAACGGTTTGTTACTGAGAATTTTTTTGAAGAAGAAAGAAGACTTTTTTACGTAGCATTAACAAGAAGCAAAAGGTTCCTTTATGTATACAGTATCGAAGGCAAAAATTCAATGTTCTTAAAGGAAATTAATCCATATTTAATGAGTATTTGCATCGATACAGGAGAACGATGGCACCAAGGGCTTTCAGAATTTATTTCTAACTATATTAAAGGAATAAATTTAGAAGTGCCAATGATTTGTCCTAGATGTGGTAGACTTTTGATTGAAAGACAAGGGAAATATGGTAGATTTTTAGGTTGTACAGGTTTTTCTGCAATAGACTGCAGATATTCATATAATTTAGAACCCAATACACAATATCAAGATGATTCACTACCAAAACCTAAAATTTCTCAAATTAACCATGAAAGAACCAAAGTAATGAGTGACCCCCGACTTTCTCATCTATTTAGCGATATAGATTTACCCTCAATTGAATCAGCAGAATATCCAACTAAATATAGGACAGGTGTTTTTATCAAGGATTTAGATTTTGAAGCATTAGAAGATAGTACCACCCAAGATTCCGAGGAATCAACTTATGTGTTAAAACTGGAAAATAATAAATGGTATGTCGGCCACTCAAACGATTTGGAGTCAGATCTAAAAAAACATAAATTAGGTAAAAAAACCTCTTGGACAAAATTATACAAATTAAAGAGCGTCGAAGAAAAAGATTTAAGTGAGAGTTTAAAAGGTGCTTCTATTAGATATATGAAGAAATACGGTTGGTGGAATGTAAGGGGTTATTCTTTTGGTGGTAAGGGCGAAAAATGGCCTCCAGAAGAATTAAAATATCAATTTAATTCTGTGAATGAAAAAGATAGTGAAAAAGCAGTTGTTTATATTCTTCGCTTAGAAAATGAAAAGTGGTATATAGGAAACAGTTACAACATGGCAAGATCGTTGAAATTTCACAAACTAGGGAGCCTTCCCTGGGTTGACATTCATAAGTTCATAGATGTGGCAGAAATGATAGAAGATGGAAATCAAGTAGAAATCACTTTAGAATATATGCGTAAATATGGATGGGAAAATGTTCGAGGGGCTCATTGGAAGAGTTGGGATTTGAAAAAACCCCCTAAAGTTTTAAGAGAAAAATGAGATTTATAAAATTAGTTTTAGTGAAATGACCAAATACAATGATAGGACTACAAATGTTTCAAAATTTAAATCTCCAAAAATTTTATATATAATTAAAGAAGATTAAGTTAATTAAAGAACAGATAAACAAATTATTTTCAAAGTATATCCTATGACCCCAAAAGTTTCTTGCCCGGTTTGTAAAAGTCAATTACTAAGAATTACTAAAGAACATCTAAAAACAAAAAAACATTTGGGTGCATTACAAAAAGCAGGAATTAAAGCTTCTAATGATCCTGCATTAAATCTAATTAAAACCCCCAAAAAAAAGGAAAGCAAGAATAGAGATATAGAACAAATTACATATAAATTATTGAAGTTAGAAAAAGTTATAAATCAATTACAAATTCAACAAGAACAAATTTTCAATTATCTTAACATTAAAAGTGATAAAGTCATAAAGAAAAAGGTAAAAAAAATAAGCCAAGGAGAAATCTTAGATGCAATTGATAAATGTGTTCAAATTTATAAAGGAAAAAGTAGATGGGTTAAAATTGATGATGTTATTAGTTTATTGAAAATACATCGTGAAGAAGAACTTAATAGTTTAAATAATATCTTAATAACGATGTTCAATCAAAATGTGATTGATTTAGCAGAGGGTGGAGAACCAAAATATCCTATATTATATCAAAATCGGATTTACGGAATGGTCGCACACCAATAAATTAAGTAAAATAGATATAAGTGTATTAAATGAATTTTATAGAAAAAGAAGTATCTAGAAGCAAAGTAAAGAAATACGATTCAAAGGTTATAAACAGCATTACTCCTTTTTCTACTTTATCTTATGACAGAAACAAAGAAATAGAAATATTCATAGGGAGGGAACATAATTTAAGAATTCTTGCAGAAACCCTATATAAATCAGTATATAGTAATCGGAGTTATGGAATTACTATATCTGGTCCAGGAGGATGTGGGAAATCGACTCTTTTTGGATATTTTACTCAATTGATTAATAATGAAGAAATTTTTCAAAAAGAATATTGTCGCCTTAAAAAAGAGAAAAATCAGATAATTACTTGTTTTATTGATGCCCCTAAAGGAGAATTAACAACCTTAAAATATATATGGACATCCATAATCGACGCACTCGCTGAAGAAAATATAGAATTTCTCGAAAAGTTTGCCATCCTCTTATTTTCGAAATGTTTGGATGTTTTATGGAAAAAAAAATTTAAAAGAGAGGAATTAAAAACAATTTTATCAGTTCTAATTCCTAATTTTGAAGAAAAAATAAATCATCATCAAGTTTTTGAAATTTTAGATTATAAAAAGCTTTTTGATGAAGTTACAACGAATATAGAACTATCAAATAAAATATTTTCTCTGATCAGTGAAGCTTGGAGAATATTACAAAGGCATGAAATAACTTTAAGAAGTTATGATAAATCGGGTAATTTAAACCAAAAAAGGCTTTTTAAATTTGAAAAAAAATATTTCGATCTTTTATATGATACTCTAAGTTTTGATATTAATAAAAGTACAAGAGCTCAAAATGTTTTTAAAGGAACAGAAGGGGATTTAATTAAGTCGGACAGCAATGTTATTGATCTTTTTAATTGGTTAACTCAAACTTGGGAATGGATTATCGAAAAACCAATTGTTTTCTTGGTAGGAATTGATAATATTGGTTATTTAACAGTAAATATCGAAAATAGGGAAAATGCTTATGTTCCATTTGTACAAACAATCTTACAGATGAGGGAATCACTAAAAAAATTCTTGTTCGTTATAATAGGAACCAACGAGGATTGGAGATTATTTAATGAATATATCAATTTACACCAGGATTACAGAACACAACTTCAAGGTTTTATCATAAACAGGTTAGATTTAACTCGTCTTACTTTAAATGAAGTTATTGAAGCATTAACACTGATTATGACTAAATTTTGGTCAAGAACAGGTATAATAAACCCCTCAAATCCCCTTTATCCATTTAGTAACAACCTCTTTGCATACCTATACGAATATTATGCCCATGAATATAGAGAAATATTAAATTTTTTAGATTCTGTGTGGTCACATTATAAAAGCACTACAAATGTATTTACTTTGATTGATCCTTTCACAATTATTAAATTTGTTAGAATTGACATGATTAAAGGTTTTAGATATCAAAAATCTCCAGATCTTGAATATTCAGGTGGGATATCTTTCAACAATTTAATCAATTGGGAAAAAGAACAAATTAAAAGATGGTTTGAAAATGTAAAGTCGCGCCATATAGGTAAAAAACAATCAAGCTTAGTAGAAGAAAAACTAACTGAAGCATTAAAAATCCTCCAAGAAATAGAAATCCCCAAGCAAATCAGTTGGGCAGAAAAAACATTTCCAATAACCATTGCTTCAGATAGTGGCCCCAAAACAAGATATCCAGATGTCTATGTAAAATTAACAACCCCTTCACTTTCAGATAAAAAAAAAGCATTCGAAATTCAAGTTAAAATGTATGATAAAAATCAATATGTGAAATTGAAGCATATAAAATCTAGTTTAGAATTACTTGAGCGTGCTTATATTGACGCTTTACTTCTATTAATGACGGGAGCAGGATTGGAAGATCAAGCGATTGAAAAGATAAAAGAACTAAATTTACAAGATCGTATCTTATATTCTCGTCCATTAGACGATGATCAATTTAAAGCTTTAGCTTTTTTAGTAGCCTATGAAGGCTTAACTAGAAAAAAACCGAATGTAAAAGTAATTAAAAATATTTTTGAAATATTATTTGATCAATCCTGGGATTCTTTAATAGGGAAAATAAGAAACATCGGTTCATATCGAGGAATAAGGATAGCGGAAGATTTAAAAGAAAAAGCTAAATCTACTTTACTTGGATATATTGAGCCTGAATATATTTCTCAGATTAAGATTGAAGATAGTAAAGAAATATACATCACTGAAAAAATTCAGCCTGATGACAACCAAAAGAAGATAGAAACTTCTCAGGGATTATCAATTAGTAAAGGACAAGATGGAAACGTTGTAGATAAGATTGACTCAATAATTGGAAAATTAAATTTAAATGAAAAAAAAGAAATTATTAAAAGAGTTTACTACCGTTATGAGGATTGCGAAAAGAACTTAAAATTTATCATAGATACAGCTAATAGAAGGATTGATCGTTATAAAGGAAAAACTACAAAAGATTTCTTAAAGAAAAAAGTTCCTCCATATCTTTCTGATGAGGAAATAAATGAATTATTTCTACGACTAAAAAATGAATTCACTAAAAACCAATTACCTAAAAATGAATTAATTTTTACATATAAGGGAACATCAATTATCATTACAGATTTGGGAAATACGATTTCGAGGCTGCTAAACAATATAATTCTAAAAGTTTAAAATATTCCAGATTCCTAAAAAACTTCGTGAAATAACCGATGTTGGCTAAAAAAAAAGATTAATGAAGTAATTAAAATTAAAAAAATTAAACTTCATT
>JAUWPK010000066.1 GCA_030611625.1 Promethearchaeum sp.
TTTACAGTAAGACCTAACCCAATAAATTCTGATTTTAAAACATTTTCGATTAAAATCAGATACTTCTCCTTTATATTAAGCATCATCAAACAAATAAGATAATTAATATAAGTTCGATTTAATTTTTCTTTAGTATTTAAAATGTTTTCATAAGTTTCTATAGCCAAATTATATTGATGATTATATAAATACGAATTACCTAAAATATGATTATATATTTCTTTGAAATCAGCATTTTCAGTAATCATTTTCTCGTTAATAATTTCTTCAATATTTTTTATTGCATTTTCTTTTACCCCTAGGTTATAGCTTTGTAAGATTTGGATCTTTTTATCTTCAGAAGTATAGGATTGAATTTCTGGAATAATCTTATATAACGACTCAAGATATTCTATTATATTGCTTTGCTTTTCTTCATTGGAATTCAATTTTGTAATAATATTTTGAATTTCTATTTTGAAATTCTCATTTTTTTCATTATAACCCCATTTTTTTAAATATGAATAACAAGTTTTGATTATATTAAGGTTTTCTATGAATGGACATGCAATACTGAGATTATTGATAAAAATTTGAAATTCTTCTAACGATTCCCATTTATTTATTAATTGTTTTTGTTGGGATATTGATAATGTTTGCCAATATGCAAATAATAAAATTTCCGACAAATCAAACATATCTCCTTCTAAAAACTCGCTAAATCTAGTTTCTCCAATATCATCCAATTCTTCTAGAAGAATGTCAAAATTTTCTTGAAAAATCACATTAAATGAGGATTTCATCAATTGAATTACATTATTAAAATTTCCTGGATTATTTAAAGGAGAAAATAACCAATCCACAATTTCAGGATTGAAATTATTAATTATATAATGAGCCGTTTTTAACCTAAAATAATCTGAACCGGGACTTTCTTTAGATTGAGGAGAGAAAATCATATGATCAACGCAAATTTTAGTGGATTTTTCAATGATTGCTGAATTAAGAGGTTGTACTATTTCAGAATACCCTTGATTGAAAGCTACTCCAAATAATTGAATTAGATTGTCAATAGATTGAATAGAATCATCCATTAAACTACGAGGCATTACAATCCCCCAAGTAATAAATTGCGATTGGAACCATCCAACGATTTCTTGAAATACAGGAGTAAGTTTTTCTAAAAAATTCACTGATGAATGTAAGTTTTGATATTTCCGAATTTTTATTAGAAATTTTCGGAATATTTTCCTAATTTCTCGCCATGAACCAGGAGAATCAAATAATTGGTTATATAAGAATGCTCTAAAAAGGGGAGTCCGATCGATTTTCATTTTAAAAAGCGATTGTCTAACAAGAAATTCAAAGTTTGCTATATTCTTTTCAGTATTTCCTTCTTTAAACTGTCGATGAATGGTTTCTCGTTGAGCTAAAAACCAAAAATCAAGTAATTGATATCTTCTCTCCATTAAAATCTAATATATTATTGTTATAAGCTTTATAAAAATGGGTTAGATATGTATTTAAATCTGAAGTTTTTTTTTTTTTTACAAAATTATGAAATTTTGGATATTTTGATAAGAATTGAATTTATAAATTTTGATATTGAAGTCAATATCAATAATTTTACTATTATCACTGGTTTGGATAAGACGATTAAATTTTTAGTGATAATGAAAAAGCAAATTTTTTAATCCATGATAATCATTTAATTTGCATATAGGGATAAATTTTCAAGAGTGTTAATTGGAAATGGGAATTTAGAAGTCAAAGTCTTATTTCCAATTAATATTTATATAAATTTTGCTATTCCTGTTATTGATTCTTAGTAAAACAAAGGAAAATTAATCCTAAGACTAAGAAATAGGTGAATACAAATGGTATATGAAATATCTGAAAAATATCAATACACTTTATTGGGTTGGTTAAAATTAATCGATCTTGAAAAAATTGATCAAAAATTGATTATAACAGCATTTACACACCCTTCCTTTAAAGGATTATATCCTGATGTAGAGGATTATGAACGGTTAGAATTTTTGGGAGATGCAGTATTAGATTTAATATCTGCAGAAGAATTAATTAAAGATACTCATGATTCTGAAGGTGTTCTTACTGAGAAGCGTAAGTTACTAGTTAATAATGATTTTCTGGCAAAAATATTCGATAATATGCATATTAATATGTTAATTCGGACAGCTATAAATTACGTTCCTTCAACTAAAGATAAAGCAAATTTTGTGGAAGCACTATTTGGGGCAATTTTTTTAATCAAAGGATATGATGAGAGCAAAATTATATGGAATTTAATGCTAGAAAAAATAGGAAAAACAAAAAAAAAGAAGATAAAACCTCCACAAACTCCAGATGATCAAGAAAATAGAAATGCTTCTCTTGAGTTTTATAATAAACTTGGATTAACCCAGTTCCAAAAAAACGCAAAATCAATGCTTCAAGAATTATGTCAGAAACAAGGATTGGATCTATTGGACTATGTTTTAATTGAAAAAAGCGGTCCAGATCATAATCCTATCTTTAAAGTGCAAGTATCTGGAGTAGTTATAAATCATGTTCCTCGATGGAAACATTCAGCAATTGGAGAAGGACAGACCAAGAAACAAGCTGAAATAAAAGCTGCAGAGGCTCTTTGTGATGAAATTTTCTTAGAATACATTCCTTCTGATTGAATTTGACACTTTACTCCATGCTTTTTTTGCCGTGCTTAATGGGGATAATTTAGAAATTGTTATTTATTAGAAAAAAAAGTGTGGTTAAATGGACTTAAATATATTTATAAGGAAGAAATATGATACTAATATAAATCTTATTGAAAAGTGAATCGGAACCTATCTGATAATTCACCAATCTTGCGGTTTAATACCATTAATCTTTACCAATAAAGAACCTCTAAAAAAGGGATTCTCTATTGTTTTAGATAATTAGTATTAAAAGACGCATCTTGTTATGGAATCAGATAGTTTCCAATACATTTTTGTGAGATCTAATCAGAAAATTAAGAGCGTTATGATAAGAGCAACTCAATTCAAGGATGACGAAAGGTTATGTATTTTACCAAGGTTCTATATTTCATTCATGAAAAAATATTAAAATAATGGCTCTAACTATTATTCCTGATTAGATCTTACAAAGATTCTATAAGATTTTGACAAAAATATGGAAGTGAAATTATGTCAAAATCAAAAGTAAAAAACAAACCTAAATCAAAATATTATGGTGAATTTAATTCAAAATTTACCATATCTAGCCGTTCACAAGAACCATTGAATTCTTTTAAAAAAAAGATGGTACCTGTGTCAATAAATCTTCATATTACAGAGCGTTGTAACTATCATTGCAAATTTTGTTTTGCGAAATACAGTTACATGGAAAAAGAATTAACAAAGACTCAGTGGGAAAGAATTATTAATGATTTAATTCTTAATGGATGTCAAAAAGTTAATTTTGCTGGTGGAGAGCCAACTCTAATCCCTTTCTTACCTGATTTAATTCAATATGTAAAGAAAAAGGGATTATTCGTATCAATTATTTCAAATGGAACAGGAATATCAAAAGAATTCCTCAACAAATGTGGAAAATACCTTGATCTAATTGGACTAAGCATTGAATCTTCAATCGAAGATACTGAGAAAATTCTGGGAAGATCATTAAAAACTAGAAGTAATTTTACTAGTTATTCTCATGTTGAAATGATTCGAGAGAAAGTGAAATTGATCAACTCATACAAGATTCCGTTAAAAATCAATACAATTGTTACTCCTTTAAATTGGCATGAGGATATGCATGTTTTAATTAGAGAACTTAAGCCTATTCGCTGGAAAGTTTTTCAAGTACATAAATTGCGGGGAATTAATGATGCATTTTTCGACGAATTTGGAGAATTAACTAATGATCAATTTTACACTTTCATTAGTCAGCATAAAGATCTAAATCCACAATATGAAACAAGTGATATGATAAGGAATTCTTATTGTATGATAACACCTGATGGCAGATTTTATCAAGATACGAATAATTGCCATAATTATAGCGATCAAATATTGAAAATTGGAGTATTGAATGCCTTTAAACAAGTAAATTTTTCAGAAGAAAAGTTCGATCAGCGTAAAGCAAACTATTTTCAAATACTTAAAAGAAGAGGGTGTAAAAATGAGTAATAAATCGCAATTAATGGTTTCAAAAGTTGAACGAATAAGGAATATAGTTCCAAAAAAAGAGATTTTGTTAAGAGATCGTACTTTCCGAAAGATTTATGACATCAAAAAGCCTCTATCGTGTGTTTCTTCTGAAGTTCAACTTATGTTATATGTAATCACCAATTCAAAGGAGATTAAAATACTTAGAAATTATCCATACTTGTTCGCAGTTGAATATTTGGTCCAACCTCCCTATTCGCAATTTGGAAAAGGAGATTTAATTTTTACAAATGGAAAAAATCATTTTTTGATTGTAGAATTAAAATATTTAACTAAGAACACAGGAAGAACCGCTCAAACTAGTAGATGTAAACATCGAAGAAAGGTTGAAAAGCAGGCTCTCCACTATGGGAGATGTTTTAAAAGGAGATATCCAGAATGTACTATTGCAGCATTAGCCATTACGAATCAAAATTTGAAACATAAATATTACCAACATATTAAGATATAATTGTACGGATTCGATATGAATTTTCGATCATACAAAGGTTGAATCTTTTTTTCTATAATTTTTTTTAGATTAGAAAACATATTTAAAAAAGGAGATATCAAAATGTCAAAACAAACCCAAAAACTTGAAATTAATGAAAATTTAAGGAATCGAATTGAAAAGATTTTAGATGCATTAAATGAAGGTTTGATTGAACGAAAAGAAATCATGGATCTTGCGTTTCTTTCCGCTATAGCAGGAGAAAGTATTTTTATGTTAGGCCCCCCCGGAGTTGCAAAAAGCTTAATCGCTCGAAGACTCAAATTTGGATTTAAAAATGCAAAATCATTTGAATATCTAATGCATCGGTTTTCAACACCAGATGAGGTTTTTGGTCCGATTTCAATTAGTAAATTGAAAAATGAAGATAAAATGGAACGAGTAATTGAACATTATCTTCCTGGTGCGAATATAGCATTTTTAGACGAAATCTGGAAAGCCGGTCCTTCTATTCAGAACACACTTCTTACAATCATCAATGAAAAAGTATTTAGAAATGGAGAACAGGAATTAAAGGTTGATCTTTTCGGAATTCTTGCTGCGTCAAATGAATTACCGGAAAAAGGGCAAGGATTAGATGCATTATGGGATCGTTTTTTAATTCGAGTATTTGTGAAAAATATTGAAAAACAAGAGAATTTTGAACAAATGATTTTGAATGTGACAGACCTTTATGAAGATCGACTGCAATCCGATTTGAAGATATCTAAGAAGGAATATTATGCATGGCAAATAAAAATAGATCAAATAGAAGTTCCCAGAGAAATTTTAGATTTAATTCATCATATTCGAGTTAAAATTGAGAAACATAACGAAAAACTTGATGAGGAAGAAAATGAAGAACCAAAACTATATATTTCTGACCGAAGATGGAAAAAGAATATTAAAATTCTGCGAACTGCAGCTTTTCTTAATGGGAGGCAGAAGGTTGATTTAATGGATTGCTTTTTGATTCCATCTCTTCTTTGGGATAATCCTGATCAGATTGATTTTGTCTTTCAAATTGTAAAAGATTGTATTCAGCATCAAGGATATACAATTGTAATTGATATAGCAGATATAGAAAAGGAATTAAAGGAATTAGCAGAGGAAATTAACAGTGAAATCAAACATATAAAAATAAAGAAATACAAAGCTTTAAAAAAATATGAATTTTCAAAAAAAAATAAATCCAAATTCTACAAAATTAAGGATTATGATGAATACTCATATATAAAAATATCAGAATATAATTCTTTGAGTAATAATAAATCGAAATATATTCAACTTTATGATAATAATGAATATGGGAATTATGAATTTGAAATTATGAAGGTTGGAACATCTCAAATATCAATAGATGGTGATATTTTTTCTCTAATATTAGAAGAAAAAGAAGAAAAAGTAATTCTTTCTAAGAAGCCTCACCAATTATTACTTGATGATTGGGATAAGAGAATTCAAACATTAATTGAAATGATTCAAAATAATATTGACAAAATCAATAATTACGTTAATGTGGATTTAAAATATTTAAAACGAAATATTTTTGTAGCACAGTATAAATCAGCAATAATCTTGAATAAAATCGAGGAATTAAAAATATCTCTACAACAAATCGAATTAAAATGTAGAGAGCAAAAAGACATTTACCATAATGTAGAAGAAGGGGTAGTATTGAATAAAAAAAAGACTCGTAGATCAAAACGGGGTTGAAAAATAGAGGATAGGAGCTCAACCTTAATGGTTGTCATAACACTTACATAAGGGAGCTCAACCACCCAATTAAAATTAGAACTATCCTATATATAAAGATTATGTGGTTTTAAAAAAAGGAAAAATCATAGTTAAACAAAATAAAATCGAGGAATTAAAAATATTTTCACAACAAATCGAATTAAAATTTAAAGAACGAAAGGAAATTTATCATTATATAAAGGAAAGTGAGGATTCTTATAATGATTGAAGAGAATTTTAGTTATTTTATTAAATTTGGGAGGATATTAGATGAGGAATTAAGAAAAAAGTTGGTAGAATATTTTTTTAGTGCAATTATAAAAAAGAAAAAACTCAATATTGAAAAAGAAAAAAACCAATTAAACCCATTCATAAATTTCATAGATGCTATTGCAAACATTCCTAATTTACAAGATTTATGTATAAACAATCCAGAGATTATGCAAAATCTTTCAACAGATTTTTTCAAAATTGTAAAAACTATTGATAAAGATTTTAATTTAAATAATCCATTTCAAGAGGAGATTGTTGATTTTCAGAATTGGAGAAATGAAGACTTTAAAAACCTATCAAAAATAAAACAGATTTTAGAAAATATGCATAAATATTATGATATCAAACAATTTAATTTCGAATTCTTTGAAAAAGAAACTGAAACCATAGATCATAATCTAAATCAAAAACAGAAGCAAAAAGAGAAGCAAAAAGAGAAGCAGATTCATAAAAAAGAAGCATTGGGTCAAGAAATTCTTGAACGTTGGAATGCATTAATTGAGAAAAAAAGAAATTTGTTACTAATTAAACGAATTGATGAAGAAAGGAAGAAATTTTGTAAAAATCTATATGAACAGGTAGAGAAATTTTTAAAACTCCAACAAATCCTTGAACCTTTTACAAATGAATGCGGGAGGTTGTGGGATTTATCAAAAGGTATGTGGAAAAACGTAGGTTTTGATATTCTTGAAAAATATGCAGAATTACTTGAAAAAGAACCCGAATTAAAGAAATTAGCAGAAATGTTAGGGCGTATGCATCAAGCAGAAGATGAACTTGAAGAGCGAGAGATTCAAGAAACGATTATAAAACCACATAAAAAAATAGTTCATGCTGGGAAATCAGAACTTGTTGGTATTCATGAGAGTAATGATATTAATAATCTTCTTCCGGTTGAACTCACACTTCTCAATGATCCGATTACAGAACTGGTATTTTATAAGAAGTTTGCAGAGAAGAAATTACTTAGTTATCGCTTTATTGGTTATGATTGGATAGATAAAAAAGAGGAGAAATCTCGTATTGAACAAGTTGCAAAAAAAACAAAGCGAGGACCGATAATAATTTGTGTGGATACAAGTGGATCAATGCATGGCACTCCAGAATATATTGCAAAAGTTCTTTGTTTTGCTATTCTTCGTATTGCTCTCTTAGAAAAGCGTAAATGCTTTTTAATTTCATTCTCTACAGAAATAAAAACTTTAGAATTAACTGATTTGAAACTGAATTTACCGGTACTCATTGATTTTTTAACATTTTCTTTTCATGGAGGGACAGACGCAGCACCAGCATTGGAAGAAGCAATTAGACAAGTTCAAACAAAAAATTATAATAAAGCAGATATATTGATGATTTCTGACTTCATTATGGCAAAAGTTGACAGTTCCATTGAAAAATCAATTAAAAAATGTAAGGAAAAAGGTACGCGATTTCATAGTCTAGTGATTTCTTCTGTTGGAAATCCCCAAGCTTTGCAAATTTTTGATAATAACTGGATTTACACTATGGAGGGTTATCAAGCCTTCAAGCCAGTTTTGAAAAATATTCGATATATTAATTCAAGGAGTATTATATAATCTCAATTCAATAGTTTAAAGAACACAATAAAAATTTCAACTAATTCAAAAAGTGGTAAAAAATGTTGGCCGAAAAATTCTTCAACTTAGATAAAAATAACGATTTATTTCAATTGGCAATAAAACCTCCTTCTTGTGGGGGGAGGACCTGAATTTAAAGATTTGGCACTACATGGGGATAATTTCTTAAATAGGATGATATTTCGGTTTATATTTTTTCACTAAATGGTTAGAACGTAAAAAATAACATATTAATGACTCATTTTAATCAAATAGGAATTATTAATTCTGGGATTAAATTAGAATAATTTAGTTTGATTGGATTAAATTAGATTAAACCATATTCCTCTTTAAGTTCGCGATAGTCGATATAAAAATAATCGTTATCTTCTTTATCTAAAATGAATTCCTTATCGATTTTAATCTGAATTTCTTTAATCTTTTTAACACAAACCTTAATATATTCTTAACTTTAAACCATTTTCATGATTCTTTACAACCATTTCTATCTTCAATTCTTACTTAATTTATACCAGAATTAAAATGTTCTTGTATGCGATCTATTGTTTCTTTTGTCAATTTGGATTTCTTAGAGCAAGAGATCAAATCTTCTTTCGTGATTTTTATTGAGAATTCCTTATTTATTAATTGTAAAATAGGATTTAAAACTTTTTTACCTGGTAGAATTTTCCACACATCATTCGAACTCATTTTTTTATCAATATTTTCCTGTAAAGAAATAATTTCATTGTGTATGTCGTCCGTCGAAAAAAAATTTCCTTCTTTTTGATTTCTGATTGAAAGATATAATTCCTCAAATTCAATTATATTTTTCTGATCTAGAAGATTATTCCGTTCGGAAAAGGTTGTTTTAATGGGTTGTTGATCAAGAAATGTCTTAATAATAAGTTCTACTTGGATTTCTGAAAGATTAGGTAATGATTTGTAGGTTTTTTCAACAAACTCTTCAATATTTTCTTTATTTTTTTTTGGACCTTTGCTTCTAATTGCAATTTGCAATGTTTCGGGAGAAATCAAGAAATTTTCAATCTCTCTTACTGGTAAAAGGTGAACAAATTCAAGAATTTCCTCAGAAAAATCAGGATCATTTTTTATTTCTTCTAATACTTTTTTGTTTCCCTCATCTCGATCTAATATATAATAAAATTTGAAATTTGATTTCAATAAGGCTTTTATTAATTCATATCGTGCGTAGAAATGGAGTTTATGTTTTCCTCCAAAAGAGATAATTTCTATATTATTTTCGTTCAAGAATGGGTTCATCCATTCATTTAATATAGTTCTATCAGTTTTTCCTTCAAGAAATAGTATTCCATTTGACATTAAATAATCGCTAGGCTTAATTCCTAAATCGTTATAAATAGAAGAAAAATCGCTATCATCAACCAATTTAATTTGAGATTGACTGCCATCATGCCAAACTTGATAAACACTTGCATAATCGGCTAATGAATTAAGAATAATGGATGAATGTGTCGTGATAAATATTTGATTACTTTTACCATAATCGAGTAAAATTTTAACCAATTTCTTTTGAAATTTTGAATGAAGATATACTTCTGGTTCTTCTATAAGTAAAATGCAATCATGTTTTAATTCAATCATTCGCATAAAAATGATTGCAAGATTAGTATACGCACGTCCGACTTCTGAGAATTTGAATTTCAAATACGAAGAATTCTCAAGGATGTTTGGTGTAGTTTCTACAAATGGGATATGTTCTTCTTCTTCAGTATCTGGTTTTTTTACATGTTCATTCTGATTTGAAAATGGAATTATTTTTTTTAATTGGGGGTAGAATTCCCTCATTAATGAAAGGAAATCTTTTACTTTTTCTTCTTCATTTAATTGAAATTGATATAAAATTTCAGGAAAATCGATTCCGCTAGCAGACATAGGTTCTTTCAAAATTTTTCCTTCTTTCGTATCTTCAAAATGACGAAAATCTTGCAGATATCTAATATTTTGAAAAATATTTTGAATTATTTTAAATGCAAAATTTAGAGGATCTGAGATAATGCTAATTTGTTCCCTTAAAATATCTCTAAAGTTATTTCTTTGTCGTGGATTTATTTTACAACGGACAATATCTGGGTTTCTCAACACATTAATTATATCAAAGGTATTGAAATTTTTTCCATCAAAAATATACAAAGGTTGATTTTCCTTATTTGAATAATAGATCTTTGAAATATAAATTGTATTAGCGTTAAAAATAAATTCTATAAATAATGAATCAAAAATATCCTGTATCAAACCATCATAGATTACATGATTGGAATTTTCAATTAAATAAAATATAAGGTTTTTATTAGTTTGAATATTCTTATATTGTTCTAACCAATTCGATAAAAAGGAGATTTTTGCAGATTTAGAAATCCTTATTTGGAATTTTAATTTTCCCTTCTCAGGCAGTTCATTTTGATAAAAGAAATTTGAATACACATAAAAATATGGATTAATATTCCGCAAGATTCGAAATATATTTGATTTTCCTGAGTTATTAGCTCCAATAAAGAGATTAATATTCCCAAATCCTTCCATTTGTTGCTTGGAAAAACTCAATAAATTTTCAATCTCTATTTTTTCAATTTGAAAATCCATTATTGTATATTTCATTTCAAGTTTAATAACTCTTGTGAGTATTGTCAGATAAATCAGATATAGTTAAAATTTTGAAAAGTTTGAAAGGAGCGAATACAATATCAAAAGAATTTTATGAATTACCCTAAATCAAAGATTTTGATAATATCGTAATTGATCGTTAGGAACAAAATCAATCTTTCTTTAATCGAATATTTTATAATATATGATTTAAATTTGTCTTAATGAAGTTAATATTAGCAAAAACGAATCACAAGTTGAAAGCAATTAATTAGAAGTTTAAATTTTTGAATTCAGTTCCAAATTTCTTCACTATATAATAATTTGTATCAAATTTAGAAAAATTTTCAATCTAAGTCAAATCTATTTCTACAATCTCCTTTCATAATGTCAATAAAATCTTCCGAAGTTTTTCCTTTTTTTATCCAAAAATTAACAAAATAATTCCATGTATTTAGAAAATATTTTACATTATGAGTTTTTTCCCGGTCATCAATTGGATTTTCATAATAAGCCTTCTCAAAATAATGATTTGCTAATGAAAAATTTCTCTTTTTGTAGCAATTAGATAATTCTAAGTATAAACGTTTAATTCTCCATAAGATGCCTGAATCACCTTCATTAATTTTATTTCTATATTTATCAATTGTTTCTAATCCTTCTCGTAATAATTTTGCTGCTCGTTCGTATTTGAATTTCCTTCTAAGATTATAACCTTCTATAATATATGAATGAAGTAAACTTCTAACAGATAATGTATTTATAAAACGATCATCATAATTC
>JAUWPK010000197.1 GCA_030611625.1 Promethearchaeum sp.
ATAAAGAATGGATCATCCCAGTTGGATTTATTTTCGTTAATTTTATCGATTGCTTTTGTGAGCAGTTCTTGTGGAAGTTTGGGATAATATTCTAATTCTATGGGAATTTCTGGCATATACATCAATAATAGTTTTTCATTAATAATTCCTATTCTTTAAAACAAATTGAGTAGAATTAAGTAAATTTTACTAGGTAGTCTTCTATGATTTTTTTTGCTTCAATAAATATGCCTTGGACGATTTCAGTGCATTTTTCATGCCTATCATCGCGATCCCAATCGAATATTCCATCTTCAGTGTAAAATTCTTCCATATAATCCTTGCATCGAAGAGAATTAAATTTCTCTAAAATAATTTCTTTAAAATTATCTCTTAATTCTTGAATTTTATCTTTATCGACACCTTTATTAGACAATATGAGTCCCATAGCAACCATACTACCTGAATTGGCACCACAGATTGAACCTTCTCCAAATCCACCACCTAAATTAATCATGCTAGGATGGATTATTTCTTTTTCAGCTTTTAAATTGAATTCATCTAGCAGACCACAGGAAACGGATTGAGCACAATTTGATTCGGAATTCCAGTATTTCATTGGTGGTAAGGACTTTTTCATATTTCAGAGCGCATCTCTCTTTTTTTCAAAAATTCACCATATTTGATTAGGTTAAAGAGTGCATCTACGCATCGATGGGGTGTTTGATAAGTTGGAAATAGATTTTCGTTCAAATATTTGAACATACTATCATTTTGTCCCCAAAGATTAACGAAAATAATTGGAAATTTATATTTCTTTATAATTTTTTGCGCATCTATTACGCTGGCTTCAGCCATCCCCCGCCATTGCATTAGGATTTCATGAGGTTTAGGTCGTTCGATGAATTCCTTTCCAATGGATTGGTAGTTGAAGAATTGATCTCCATAGGCACCATAGACAACCATCCCGTCATATTCACCAGAACGTGCGATTATTCTTGGAACATTAATAAAGAAATCAACAGGATTAAGACTGAATGTAAAATCTAATGGATTTGAAGATTGCGCGGTAGGGACGAGAAATTTATCGATTTTTTTCTTTATTTCCTCACTATAAAATGGTAATTTTAATCCCTTTCTGCTTATTCTATCAGCCATTGTAGCACCAGGACCACCAGAGTTAGTCATTACCATAATTCTTTTACCTTTCGGTATGATTCCTAAGGGAACTAAATGAGAAAAGATCATAGCCGTATCAAAGAATTCTTCAACAGTGTAAGTCCGAATTATACCTGTTTGTTTAAAAAGCCCATCATGAACTTCATCATTCCCCGCCATTGAACCTGTATGACTACTTACAGCCTTTGCACCTCCCTCAGTTCCTCCCACATATAGAACTATAATTGGTTTTTTTGGTGAGATGCGTTTGGCTAATTCGAAAAATAGTCGTCCTCTTTTAATCTCCTCGATATAAAGCATTATTACATCAGTATAAGGATCCGTCTCAAAATATTCCAAACAATCACATATATCGATAACCGCTTCATTACCAAGAGATAAGGTCTTATTAAGTAAGAGATTTCGCTCTTTGAGTATAGCAAACGTATGGGAAACGAATGTTCCGCTTTGTGAGGCAATTGATACATTTCCAGCAGGTAATGAATACGTTTGAACAGTTGTATTTAGAATACATTCTTCATTAGGATCAACAGAATATTTGGTATGAGTATTTAAGATACCGATACAATTTGGACCAAGGATATGAAGGCCATATTTTGAAGCAATTTCTTTTAACTCATTACTGCCTGTATTACCCATATCATTGTTCATTTCGCGAAAACCAGCAGTTACCAAAATTACGTTTTTAACCCCATTTTCACCTAATTCTTTTAGAATGCTTGGTACATGTTTCTTAGATACAACTATTTCTGCAAGATCTACTTTCTCTGGAACTTCTTTAATTGATTTATAAGCTTTTATTCCGAAAATTGTTTCTAATTTGGGATGGATAGGATAAATTTTTCCTTTAAAACCATTATCAATTAGGGTTAATAATTGCAATGCTCCTATATTGTATGGAATGTTCTCATTAGCACCATAAAAGGCAAAAACATGAGAGTTCATAAAATTATCTAAGAAATGTGGAGTCACTTTCTATCACTTCTTTCATTCTTTCTTTGTTTTAAAACTTGATATTACGTAATTTAACGAAAAACGTGAATAAACAACAAAAAAATGATTTCAAAATCCCCCAATGGATTATCTATTTGAAAAATAAGTTTATTAGAAGATTTTAAATATATGAGTATACACGTGTATACTATAGATCATGGGTGATAAAAATATTCCTCTTCGGGTAAATATTGAATTAACTAAAAAAATTGATGAATTAATAAAAAAAGGTATCTTCCGAAATAGAAATGAAGGAATTAGAGAAGGAATTCGCCTATTAATTAAAAAATATGATTCACAAAAGGAATCTAATATAAAGAAAGCACAATTTGCTCAGATAATTGCAAATTTTCTTCAATTGTATTATTCTGAAGAATTAGAAGCTATAATATTATTTGGATCAGTTGCTAAAGGAACTGATAGTGAGACTAGTGATATTGATATTCTTGTTTTAACCAGAAAAAAGTATTCATATTCTCAAAAACTCCATATTATAAACCAAATAGTTCATCTCACTCAGAAATTGGACTATATTATTTCTCTCCAATTTGAAACAACGCAAAAATATCTAGAACGTATCAAAGAGAATTTTACATTTGAATCGAATGTAGCCAAAGAAGGAAAAGTATTAGGGGGAATTATACCAACAGTTTCAATTTAGGAAGGTTTAGAAAATGGTCGAATCAAATAATATATATAAAAATCATTCAGAAATTTTAAATTACTTAAAGAAGGCAAAAGAAAAACTCAAAAGTGCTAAAATCTTGTATAGAGAAGAACAATATGAAGATTCAGCAACCCGAATTTATTATTGTATGTTCCATTCAATTATTGCTCTTTTAAAACAATTAAATGTAGACCTATCTAAACACTCCCATAATTATATACTTCAACAATTCCGAAAAGAATTCATAAATTCAAAAGTGTTTCCACAATTGATTTTCAGTAAAATTTTAACTATTAAAAATTATAGAGAAATTGCAGATTACACGATTAATGAAGAGATCTCTAAAGAAGATGTGAAATCTATTTTGAAGGATTGTGATGAAATTTACTCTCTTTTAAAATCTCATGTCTTAAAAAAAATTAAAGAAAACAAAGAAAATTAAGATAATTTGCATAATCATGAATTATGTCGTTCTCTTGGCTTCTGTTTGGTGGAGGAATTATCAGTGGAATTATTCTGGGAAAACTCCAAAAATATCTTTTTAGAGGTGCTCGTCTGCGAAACCTTGAAAAAAAAAGAAAACACTGGATTCTTTCACCGCAAATAAATAGAAAAGACGAAATAATTACAATGCCTGATGGAAAAAAGCTACAAGCTTATGCTTATTCTTCAGATATTACTCCAGAAATAGCCCCAAGTGTACTATTTTTACATGGTTTTGGAGGTTTTGCACAAGATTTTAATTTTGAAAGCATTTTGAGTTCAATTTGCCTTGCTGGATATCGAGTATTCGCGTATGATTTTCGAGCCTCTGGAAATTCACGAGAAAAAGGAGAACCTTCAATTTTTGGATCATCAGATGGAGATTTTATTCAATTAATTTTCAAAGACGTTATTACAGCTATCGATTGGATGTACCAACATGAAGGGGTCGAAAAAAAAAGTTTATCCGTAATTGGGGGTTCGCTTGGTGGTGGTATGGTTTTAAGTTCTGCATTACATGATGAAAGAATAAAGAAAATAATTGGAATTTGCGCCCCATACGATTTTTCTGATGTTTTTAGAGATGGTTTTATTGAAGGTTCTTTAATAAATCGTTTGTATTTTAAAATATTGTTTAAGAAATTAACAAATGTTGATGATTTCCTTGCAAAAGTTCATGATGTTTCACCAATTGTCAAAATAAAGGAGGATTTCAATTATAAGGATCGAGTTTATTTAACCCATAGTCAGAATGATGAGGTTATCGCATTTGAAAAGCATTTTTTAAAAAATGTAGAAAAAATGAAGATTCCCGCAATAAACACAATGGTTTTTGAAAAAGGGGGTCATGAATTCACTGGGAATACAGCCCCACTAATTGCTCGAATACTATATTGGTTAAGCTAATTTTTTTAATTCCTTTTTTCGCCATCTAGGAATCACTTTCGGTGGATATTTCTCATAGACCTTACGTAGAATTTCCCGAATTTGCTCCCTTGAAGGTGGTCTATCACCCAGCTTTTGTTGATCCAATAACCCTCCATAAAGTTTACAAGCATACCATTGATCTTCTTTTGTGCCGTAGTATTTAAACAACGCAATTCCGATTCCATAATCATAACCAATACAGGATTTAAGCATTTCTTCGGCATTACATTCAACGCTGTTTGTTATGCAATATATACTGGCATCTTCACCATAATCTTTAAACCTGTGTGCCATATTTTTTTGGAAATACCAATGCATTATATTCCCCAAACGACCCCATTTTTTTCCATCATCAACAGTTCCAGCCAAATACGGATAATTCATAGGTATTGCTGAATCCATCACATTGGTTAAGCCCAAATAATCTTGAGAAACCAATTTACGACTATAAATGCGAGGACCTGGTAAATTAAACCATGAAGTACTTATTTTTTCATCAACAGATTTGACAGCATCATTGAATTTTCTACCGTATTCAACAATATTTGCCATTCTAAATTGATCCCACTCCTTACACTTCAGTATCTTATCGGCTTTAGCGGGATATTGCTCAGCAAATGCGGTTCTGCATCTTTCACAACCACAAAAATCTCTATAACCGTGGTGATACCTAATATAATCGGCTAAAATCCCATGTACATGATAATTTGATGCGATTTCTTTTACAAGATCTACCATATAGTCAATATGTTCTGAGCGAGGACAATGAAATGCAGTCAATGGTATATATCCCTGACCCCGTGAACCACGCGAAGCACCGGTTTTTTCATCAATTTTATCTGTTAAAAATGGGATTTTTTTTTGCATCTCTTCCAAAGTTACTCCTTCAGGTAAATCAACCCGCATTTCACCTTCCGGATGCATTCCAGGATCTCCAGCTTTATGGGTTTTTCCGTCTTTGATGTGCACACACACGGTTTCCGGATGTTGCCATCCCTTATAGGCATCGTTCATATTTGTAATTGACAGCATGAAAACAATATTCTTTTTTTCGCAAATATCCGAAAATTCTTGAACCAAATCACGCCCAGTTGGATTCCATCCGATTTTGGTATTTGCAATGGTTGCTCCATCAGTATCTTTAACTACCAAACCGAATGAATTAAAATTATGATCGATGATCTTATCTATTATTTCTTTAGGATTAATTTGGTTCACAAATTCATAATCAAGTTTTCTAAATCCTAGAGGCCCCCGAACGGGCATCAAAGCTTGAGAATATATTTTTTTATCTCCCAAATGCATACGAAATGGTTGCATTTGTATTTCTGATAACATAGGATGATTTTTCATTTTTTATACTCCTTTTCTAGCAATGCAAATTATATTAATTTCAGAACTAATTTTTCCCATTTTTTTGCACCTTACACCTTGTACTATTTTTAATTTTTAATCCTAAAAAATATTAATAAAGTGAAATGTTGAATGTATTTATGAATGAAGAAACCCAAAATTCGTTCAAATCATTTTTAAAAACATACATATTTTTTTTCTTATTTGCGCTCATTTTGATTATTGGAACAATTCTTTTTATGATTAATGAAGGTGCGTTGGATATTGCAATAACAAGTGCCTTTTATAATTCCAGTTTTCCTTTAGGGGAACGTTTTTTCTTGAATAAGGTTCAGCCTTGGAAATTCTTAAATGATCAGAACGATTATTTCGAATATTTTCTATATTTAACATTAATTCCTATGATAATCATTGGATTGATTGGTTTAATAACTAAAAAGCAATGGAAATTTCTTCTACGGTATGGGTTATATGCTTTTTTCTCAGCAGTTGTGGGTCCAGGTATTGTAGTGAATTTTATTTTTAAAGATTTATGGGGGCGACCAAGACCAAGACAGACAGTTTTATGGCCAAATAGTCCAGATGCAGATAATTATGAGTGGTATTCCCTATGGAAACCAGTATTTTTAGAAGATCCATCGTTGGTTGGCCAAGGAAAATCATTCCCGTCTGGTCACGTTGCTCTCTTGGCAATATATATTATATTTTTCTTCATGTTCATGCATCCAGTTTTATGGGCTAAATTGATTGAAAAAGGTGATGAGAAATCGAAAATCAGAATCTTTAGTGTTTTCAAATGGCTAGGTTTAGCTTTAAGCATTATTGTGGGGATCCTTACTGGAATTGGTCGAATAGTGGTAGGTGCTCATCATGCTAGTGATGTTTTATGGAGCTTTGGGATGGTTTGGATTGTAAATGCGATATTTTATTATTTAATCTTCCAAATTCCTAAATTTGAGAAGAAATTGGTTCTTGAACACAACTTTCAAATATAACTTCATTTCAATATATTATTATGTCAGATGATAAGTTAGTTAAATCCGAATCTAAACCTAATTTAAAGCGAATAATCACCCTAGATTTTATCCGTGGTTGCGCTATTATAGGTGTTCTCGGATTTCATATGCTTGCAGTCACTTATGATGTGGAGGCTCGATTTGATTTAGGAATTGAAAACCTTCCGATTGCATATATCATTTTGGTTGCTATTTTAGGATTTATGGGATCGCTTTTCCCAGCATTTGTTTTGATCTCTGCAATTGGAAACACAATTTCAATGGATAAAAGATGGAAAAAATATGTAATAAAAGCAGAAACACCTGAAAAAGGGAAGAAAGCAGGTTCTAAGTTATTAAAAACACAGATTTTCAGGATTATTATACCTTTTAGGTGATGACCACCTTTTTTAATTTTTTCTATTAAACTTTTTTTAACCTTAATCTAATGAATATTCTCGTACTTCAGACATACCTCTTTAGGTATTTACTCAATATTTTATGATTTTATAAGTTT
>JAUWPK010000242.1 GCA_030611625.1 Promethearchaeum sp.
TTTAATGGATTATTGGTAGTTTCCTGAGCATTAGTATTCGTAAAATCATGGTTAGGGAGAGGACCAATTATAAACATGCAGAGAAATATAAGTGTGATAAATGACTGCATTTTTGAGATTTTTTTTTTAAAAGTTTTTTTAATCATATTAGATTTCACTTCCAAAGAGATCGATTTTCAAATTGCGAACTCTAAAAATATTCTATAATAATATTTCTTTTCAAAAATCTTATATATTTTTTGAATTGATAGGTGAGATATATAAAGGGAATTCGATGCTATAAAAATGTTGAACAAAAAAATATTGATCCTATTTGAGAATTTAGTTAAAAAATAAAAATAAAAATGCTGCATTTGGATGCAATATTGATATAAGGTACACTTTAGAATTTTAAAATAATACGGGCGTCAACAGCTTTTAGACCATCTTTGTATATAAATATTGGATTCAAATCCATTTCTGAGATTTCATCGTGTTTATATGCCAAATCCGCAATTTTTATCAAGAGTTTCTTTAGAGATTCTAAATCTGCCTTATCATTTCCTCGATAACCATCTAAAATCTTAAAACCCTTAATCTCATGAATCATTTCATCTGCATCAAATTCAGAAATTGGTGCAATTCTAAAAGAAACATCTTTCATAATTTCAACTAAAACACCACCGATTCCAAACATAACGGTTGCACCAAACTGAGGATCTTGTAAAGAGCCTACAATAATCTCTGCAATAGGTTTAGAAGCCATTTCCTGAATTGATATTGCTTTTAAAGGATCAGCATCACAATCTATTTTCATTAATTCATTATACGCTTGTTTAGCAGATTGAATATCGGAGAGGTCCAATTTTACAGCACCAGAGTCTGATTTATGTACTATTTTATCACTCATCAGTTTCATTACTACAGGAAAACCGGTATTTTCACAAGCTTTTAGAACAGCTTCCTCTCCATCTTTTGCTGGGACTAACACTTGTTTTGGAATTGGAATATCTATTTCTTTTAAAAGTTCTTTTGATTCAAATTCAGTCAAAATTTTACGATTTGCAATTTTTGCCTTAGAAATTATTTCTTCAACAGTTGGCATAAGCTTCATTGGGAATAATCGAAAAAAAAAGTTACTTTTTCATTTTTTAGAAAAACAATGAAAATTATCAATTATCAAAAAGAATTAAAATAGGAATTCCATCTTATTTGTTAGCTTGTTCGAAAAATAGTCCTATACCAATCATATTGAATACATCTCTTACGTTTTCTCCAGATTTTGCAGATGATTCCATAAAAGAACATCTTAAATCAGTAGCTAACGCGCTCCCTTCTTCAGTTGAAACAACTCGAGACTCTTTCAAGTCAATCTTGTTTCCTAACAATATTACAGGAACATCCGGCAAAACACCCCTAATATCTTTAACCCATCCTCCAACAGACTCAAAAGTTTTACGGTTTGTGACGTCATATCCAACAAAAGCAGCATTTGCACCTCGATAATATGCTTTTCGGACACGTTGGAAAAATTTTTGACCAGCTAAATCCCAAATCATAAAATTTAGAATATTGTCTTCAAAACCTTGTAAATAATATTCTTGGTTAGTAATTGAAATCCCCAGAGTAGGTTTATATTCAGAGTAAAATTTATTAGTAACAAATCGATTTATTAAAGTTGTTTTCCCAACGCTTGGATCTCCTAAAACAATTAATTTAAATCTTAAATTTTGCTTTTTCTTCAATTCTTTTCTAATTTGTCTGCCTTTGAGTTTCATATTTTTTATTTTTTTAGCCGATAATGAAATTTCGGGGCCTAATTGAAGATTTGGAACAGTTAATGATATATTTTTAGACTTCTCATCAATAATTTTCGATATTTTCTCTGCAATTAGGAAACTGTATGGTAAAACATTATTCGTTTCAACATCGTAACGGAATACTGATAGTAATATGGCTTCAGGACCTGCTTCCAGAAAAATTAAACGATAATCTTCAACATCAAAAGTACCAATTCCAAATGATCCAGCATATTCTGAAGTTATTCGCTTAAGAGTAGTTTCAACAGTTCCAGCAATTGCCCCGTAAATTTCTTCGATACTTCTCTCTTCTTCTGGAGATGTTTTTTTCTGTAATAATAATCCATCTCGGTTAAAAATATAAACAGCTTCAATATATTTTTTGGTAACTTTAAAATAATTATCTAATAAAGTATCAAGCTGTTCATCGATATTTGCCATAACTAATCTTAATAATATTGCTTATTCCAAAAAAGGTTTTTATCAAAGTAAAATTTTTAAAAAAACAGAAAAAAAAATCTTATTGTTGATAAATTTCCTAAAGGTTAAGCTGTTTTCTAAAGTAGATCTTCAGAAATTCAACACATCCGATAGTAACAATAATTGAAGGAATAACCCAAAGCCAATCTATCGGATTTAAAGGAATTACTGAGAAAACATTTCGAGTCCTCGCCAGAAATATAAAAAAATTGTCAATGCAACCGAAATTCCTACAGAAACTAGCATTACTTTATTTTTAAAGAAGCCGATCTTAAAGAGTGAATTGTATTCACTGCGACAATTGAAGGCGTTGCTCATCTCTGCAACCATCATAATTAAAAAGGTGACAGAACGGGCTTTCCAGAGAATATATCTATCTAATAATAGTACTTCTTCCATTACATCATCAGAAAGAACAGTATTTCCAAAAAGATGTTCATAAAGACCAGATTCACTATCATATTTTGTTAAATTTCAGATTTATTTTCTTCTTCTTCTTCTTCTTCTTCAATAACAAGTGGTTTATTTGGTTCATACAGAATTTTTTCAACATTTAATTTAGAGGATTTTCTTTGAACTATTTTTGATAAGATAACAACCATAAACCATTCAAGACTACCTTTATAATCAATCTTTTCCCATAAACGAACGAGTATTTCCCAAAAAGCCATCACAGTAATAAGAAAAGCTGCTATTTGAAAAAAATTCCATGATATAATAGGTATTTCTCCGGATCTATCTATTGAAGAACCCCAAATTTCTGTGAAAAAATGAAAAATCCATTCACCAATATATGCTGCAATTGAAAAAGCAGTTAAAGAAATAATTGAATACCTTCGCATCCAAGTCGTTCGAGATGCACGTTTATGACGATTTTCAACTGGGGAGAAATCAGGTCCGCGGCTAAACGCAAGAATTAAATGAGGAATTAAGCCTAAATTTAAAATTTGAAGTTGTATGGGAGCATTTAAACTCGCATAGTCATTAAAAAAACTCGAGTCAATAATAAAAAAAATAATAAATATGATTACGCAAATTCCTGTAAGAGATATTGAAAAGATGAAGATTTTTTTGAAAGAATATTCGTTGTGAAGAAATAAACCATATATAATACCAAGAAAACCAAATCCCACAACAGGAAAAAGAGTGAAACGTCCTAATACGAATTTTGAAACTAAATATTTGAGAAAAAACATTGAATGCTCATCGGCCCAACTATAAACTTGTATCCCGATTGGAATTAAAAATGGAGTAAACACAAACCAAATTACAATTAAAACTAAGAATAATATCAAAATCTCTAAATTCTGTTTTTCTTTATTAATTTTTTTACGAATAATCAAGTAGATATATAAACAAAATGAAGTGATCACACCAGTAAATGCAATAGCATCGATTATGTTACTACCATAACGAATATTAAATTCTGGTACAAAAAACTTCCCTTCTTTGAAGAAACGAGCTTCAAAAAGAGTCATAGCTATCTGGTTTAAAACGATTAAAATAAATCCAGTTATTATACGACCAAGAACATATTTTCCTAAACGATCTGGATGAGTTTTAGATAAATCAAGCATCTGAAATGAAATTGTTATTGAAGCGATCAGAGGAAATATTGTTCCCCAAAGTCCAAGTAGTACAAGTGGAGCAAGAAGTATTAAAGCAACAGGGTGCATGTTTTTTACATGAGGAATGAAAATAGAATCATCATAATCTCCTACTTGCTGTATCATCGCGTGGATTAAAATCATTACCATTATTCCAAAACCCTTTGTTACATCTAATCCGACAAATCGCTTTGATGAACTCATAAAAATCATTATGTTTTTTTTGTAATAAAGCTTCCACCATTCTCCTCAACAAAATCATGAAGAATATAACATAGGTCATTCATTTCTTGGGAAATTAATTTTTTGTTGGAGAAAGATGTTAAATGTAATTCCACAGCATATTTTAGGTGATTATCAATCATTCTCTTATGTGGGTGAGTTTTTATCCAAATTTCGGGATATTTATCCTTAATCTCATAAATTTTTTCCCCCAATTTCGACTCACTTACATTATGGAATATGAAACTGGTCTCATGAAACTCACCATTTCCAGCAAAATTTCTTTCTTTTAACTCAGGAATGATATGATCCGAAAATATTGCTTTCAATTCACCAGGAACTCCGGGCATACATATTATTTTTGACAAACCATTAGTAAATTTACCATCAATATAGATACCAGGTGCGGTTCCCTCCCGATTGAAAAGAGGTTTACTCCCCTTAGGGATTTTTGCCATTTTTTTTACGTTGGGGTAATTTTTGACTAAATATTGCTCGACATTTGTAATTTCTTTAAATTTTTTTGGATATCTCATCTTAAAAATCTTTTGAATCATTTTAAATGCATTATCATTATATTCCAGAGTGCTAAGCGGAATTAAACCTAAAGAAACACCTTCTAAAGTCATATCATCAAACGTTGGGCCTAAACCCCCAGATGTAAAGATATATTCAGGTTTTCTTCTAATTGATTCTTGAATTGTAGTTTTTATGATTTCAATATCATCTGGAATTGTGGTAATTCGGGAAATTTTGATTCCAAATTGCAATAGCTGTTCAATTATCCATTGACCATTTGAATCACGTATTTTACCGATTAGTAACTCATTTCCGATTAAAATAATTTCACATTCCATAAATAAATTAAATTAAAAATCATTGAAATAAATTGAGAATTGAGAAAAAAATGACCATAGAAATTGAGAAAAAAATGACCATAGCTTTTATCCTATTTTGTCATTTTAGGCCCAGCTTTTATCCTATTTTGGAATTGAGAAAAAAATGACCATAGAAATCGACGACATCGGCACAGGGGACATTTTAGGCCCAGCTTTTATCCTATTTTGGAGACGGGAAACTAATACTCTTGTGAAAAAAAAAGTCCCTTTAAAATTGTATCAATCCCCTGATTTCAATACATTAACAAAGGAATACATAAAGGATCTTTTTGTTGAGACTTTTAAAGAGATGAATATTCCAAAAACAGAAGATATTTACTTATGCACTGGAAATTGCTTTGATTCTGCGAGAGTTTTTCTAAAAGAAGAAGGATACAATTATCATGATGCAAAAATTGAGGGATATTTACAGGATTTGGTTGAACAAACTTATTTAGATCATATAATTGAAGAATATAATGTACCCGCGCATAAAGTTTCATTAGAAAGTGGAGCTAAACGATTTTTTTCATTATTTCACTGGGTTTATCAAGATTTTCCTCGTCGGAAAGCATTTGTAAAAAGTGGGTTTCCAAAGTGGGGAACTAAATGGAAAATTGAAGCAAAAGAAAAATGGATGCTTGAGATGGTTAATACAGATGATAACAAACCATTTAACAAGAAAAAAAGGTCGTCAAGATATCCTAATAATTGGAATAATCGAAGATGAGCGAATATAATGACCTGAAGCCAATCTCTGCAAATTCTGTGATGAAGATATCTAGAAATAACCTAAAATTAGTTTTTTCTAACACAATTACGTACGATTATCTAGATTTAGAAAAAGATACAATCTGGAATAGTTATAGGGAATTTTTAAAAAATCCTTCAAATTACGAATCCGAAATTGAGCTTTATTGGAAAAATTTTCAAACAATTTTAGATGGAGAAATCAATAAGGTTAATGGAAAAGAAGTTTAC
>JAUWPK010000241.1 GCA_030611625.1 Promethearchaeum sp.
AAGAAGTTACTACCCCATTCTAGAGAATAAATGGTAGAATACGGGTTTCGCCCGTTAAAAAATTCCAAAAAGGCTTTAAAGATTATTTCTGAGGCGTCATTATATTTATCATATTGGTTAAGTATAATAAAAAGCAATAACATGAACAATCGGGAACTTAATCCTATAAAAAAATAATCTTTCCTCATCTATTAGTTCAAATTTATGAATTATCGTTTTTTTATTTTTGTTTATTTTCGTAAACAAAAGTTTTTTGCTAATAATACCTTAAATTCTTTAAGAGAATTGGAAAATATCAATAAATAGGAGATTTATTAATGGATAATCATCAAATACCTACTTCATCAGAGGTATCAGAAAATAAAGATGAAGAAGAAAGTTTAAAATTCGAAACTATAGACGGTATTTTTAGAAATAATAAAATTGAAATATCCAAATCACCTACTGCACAATCTCTTTATGAAAAAAATTACTTTGGAACCTCTTTACCCGATGGTTCATTAGAATTAGATGTTTTAGAAGCACTTTTACTTATTGAAAGAAGCAGAATTATAATTTTCGACAATAATAAGAAAGAAATGACTGCAGAACAAATACTTTCTATCGTAGTGGAAGAAGATCCTAGAATTTGGGTCAAATATTTAGTATATCGCGATTTAAGACAACGTGGTTATATGGTACGTTTAGGATATGGAGAAGGTATTGATTTTAGAGTATACCCGCGTGGTTCGACAAGATCAGAAGCGATTGCAAAATATTTTATATTTATATTAGATGAAGGAAATTCTGTTCAGTTACAAAATTTAGATCAAATAACACAACAAACTCTTCATGCGCGAAAGAAATTAATTATTGTAACTCTAGATAGATTAGGAGATCCTACTTATTATCATCTAGAACAAACAAAACTTCCAGAAAATTCCAAAAAGAATGATTTTTGGTAAATTTCTTCTATTAAAGTAAATAAAAAATTAAAATAAAGAGTGAAAAATAATGCCATATACATTTCTACCTGATACCAGTGTTGTATTTAACCGTAAAATTATCGATTTTATAGTTAATGGAAATTTGGACGAATATAAACCAGTCCAAAAAAATAGAATTACAAAAGCTGATACATTAACAATTATTCTCTCCCGAGTTATGCTATCGGAGATAGAAAATCAAGCAAATCAAATGAAATCCCAAGATAATGTTGGATTAGATGTCATTCACGAATTACATAATTTAGAAATGGAAAATAGAATTGATATTAAAATTGTTGGAGAACGTCCTAAACTTGATGAAATTCGATTAAATCCTGGTGGGGAATTAGATGCACTTATTAGAAAAGATGCTTATGATTCCAAATCAATTTTAATAACAGCCGATGAAGTGCAATCATCCATTGCTTTGGTTGAGGGAATTGATGTGTTATTTACAGTAAATATTCCTGAAAGAGAGGATGAATCCCACGAACTCGCTTCATTAGACATTCGAGATTATTTTGATGACACTACCATGAGTGTTCATTTGAGAGGTCATTGTCTTCCTTTAGCAAAAAAAGGAAAACCAGGAAATTGGAGTTTAGAAAAAATTAATGATAAGGAAATGCCTCCATCGGTGGTTAATGAAATTGCAAACAAGATAATCCGACAAGCAAAGAATGATGAGAATTCATTTATTGAACGAAATGAATCAGGAGTAACTGTAATTCAACTTCGAAAATTTAGGATTGTTATTTGTCGACCTCCATTTTCAAACACACATGAAATTACTGCTGTTAAACCTCTGGTTTCTTTAACATTAGAAGATTATAATTTATCTCAGAAAATTTATGAGAGGTTAGATGTAGCCGAAGGGATTCTAGTTGCTGGGAAGCCAGGAGCAGGAAAATCGACTTTTATAGGAGCACTAGCATTATTTTATCTTGATAAGAAAAAATTGGTTAAAACTCTTGAAAGCGTAAGGGATTTAAACGTCCCCAAAGAAGTCTCGCAATACGCACCTTTAGATGGTAGTTTGGAAAAAACTTCAGATATATTATTATTAGTTCGCCCTGATTATACGATTTTCGATGAAGTTAGAACAGAAAAAGATTTCAAAATATTTGGAGACATGAGACTTGCTGGAGTAGGTTTAGTTGGTGTAGTACATGCTTCACGGGCAGTGGATGCTGTTCAAAGATTTATTAGAAGAGTGGAATTAGGTGTTATTCCAAATGTAATTGATACAATAATTTTTATTGATCAAGGACAAGTTGCAGAAATTTTAAGCTTAGAAATGACGGTAAAGAAACCCACCGGATTTGCTGATCGAGATTTATCTCGCCCCGTTATAGAAATCCGTGATTTTCAGTATAATGATTTGCTTTATGAGATTTATGCATTTGGATCCGATGTGATTGTTGCACCTGTTGGAAAAAGGAAACATCGAAATAAATCACCTAAAAAAGAGAGACGACGCACATCCTCATCAAATTTTAATGAATTAAATATAGAATCTGAGGATTTTATTCAAACTACTGTATTTAGGAAAAATAAAGGGTACCAGATTGTGACAGATAACTCATATAAAAATCAATATCTTAACTTCTATTCGAAAAATAACCACATCTTTTCAGCAACGATGAATAAACATGGTGAGATATTTATAAAAAATAATAGCCCAATCTATGCTCGAATTAAACATGCATTACAAAAAGGAATTAAGATCCAAGCAACTCAAGACTAGATAAAATTTCATTCTATGCAAGCTTTAAACCAAAATAGGATTAAGATGTTGAATAACCGCATTGAACGCAAATTAGATCATAGGGCGAGATCACCCCACCGCATTGATTACAGAAATATTTATGAATCTGTCCTTTCAACCAGTCTTCGGGTCCCAATGAGGAAATTTTTTGTGCATTCTGATCTAAGTCCAAATTGTAATTAATATTATATCTTTTAATCAACGATTTTCGGATTTTACATCCCTTAAGATCCGGACAATCCCCACAAGAATAATATGTTTTCTCAAGACAGCATAATCGTTTACGACATTTCCATTTGGATGTTCGTTTTTGCATAAGGATCTCAGATCGACACCCATGACAAGTTCCAACATGGTAGGAAGGACATCCACCACAAAAAACTCCGCAAAAGCTGATAACATCAGAATCTAAAGAGCGTAAAAGGATTTTATTCATACTATGACATTGAAAGTAGTATTATATAAAAAAATATATTATTTTTTTTATTATTTTTTCGTAAAAATTGATATTCTAAAAAGAAAATAGTAAAAAATTGTATCCAAATTACAAAAAGGAATTAAGATCCAAGCAACTCAAGACTAGAAAATTCTAGATTAATCTTTTTTTATAGTTTCTAAGTTTTTAGATTCTTTTCTTTTCTTGCTGATAAAAATCCCGATATAATGAAAATGATAATAATTGTTAGTAAAATCGTCATGATGAAGAAAACAAAAACCGCTGCTTGATCTTGAAAGAATATTATTAAAACAAATGCAACGAGTGATGCAATTAGAACTGCGAACATTAGGATCTTTAACCATCCCATTTTATGCTTAACTTTCTTGCCATATATAATTTTATCAGAAACATTGAACCAAGCGAGAATTATAAGTATAAAAGGAATTGAGTAATGAATAATAGAATTAAGTAATAATGGAGATCCATTGTCTGTCCATGCTATGTAACTGTAATAATCTAGAATAGTTATTATTGCCAGAAATCCTGCTGTAGTTGGTGTTGGTACGCCAATATACCCATCATATTCTGTAATGTTAAAATGAGCTAAACGAATAATTGCACCTAAAATAAAAATAAATGTGGGAATGATCATTATCCAAATAGAATAACCACTTATTCCCATTGGAGTATTAGCTGAATTAAGATTTTCGGTATAAATACTAAAAGTAATTATTGCAGGTGCAAATCCAAAAGCAAAAAAATCACTAAGTGAATCTAATTCTTTTCCAAATTCATTTGCTTGATTTAATTTACGAGCAATATACCCATCTAATGTATCTGAAATGATTGCTATAAATATCATAGCCATTGCTAACCTATATGCACGATATGAAGAAATTGTTAGAATAATTGCAAATAAACCGCAAGCACTTCCAATTAAGGTTGCGATATCTTTAATTTTTATTATGGAAAGCATACCCATATTTTAATATAGAATTTATCAGACAAAAAGCTACATTTTTTTTCATCAAAATTTAACTTATAATAATGAGTGATAAAGGGATAGAATATGAAAAAGCATCAACTAAGAAAATGTTGCTTTATGCCTCACCTAGATTGGGGATAGAATTTTTTATTAGCATAATAGATTTTGCCCTTCTTTTCTTGTATAAAGATATTTATGACTTAAACGGGGTATTTGTCGGAATAGCACTCGCTTTAGGTAAAATATCAGTTGGACTTAGCCAATTTCTTATTGGGTGGGCTAGTGATCATACAAAATCTAGATGGGGAAGACGAAAGCCTTATATTATTTTAATGACGCCTATATTATGTATTACATTTATTATGTTATTATTGCCTGGGCTCTTTTTAGGTGCGAATCCCCCTCAAAATTCACTTTTTATTTGGCTCGTCGTATTTAACTGTTTATCTCAAGCATCTTACGCAGTAACCACGCCATATCATGCATGGAATGCCGAACTTTTCCCAGCAGAACAGCGACCTAAAATCTCCTCTTTTCAAAATATGTTTAATATAATAGGTGCAGTGATCATTACACTGTTCACGATGATAATCTTAACTGATGTTAAGGATAAAATGAAAGCAGATCCAACAGTTATTCCATCAAACTTTCTGATTTCAATATTAATTTTCGCTTTTCTGCTTATAACTATGAGTTATCTTAGTACTATTTCTCTACCTGTAGAAAAAACACCAGATTACGCTTCGAAAATGAAAGATGATTTAAGAATAATATTGAAAAATAAAAATTTTCTTTTAGTAACCATAATGCAAGGAATTTGTTCTTTAGCAATTGCAATGATCTCATCAATACTCGCAAAATTTGCAGATAACGTTGTGCAATTGGGAGAAAATACAAACATAATCGTATCCGCCATAATGGTTTTAGCAATGCTTTTTGGATTATTTTGGTTCAAACATCGAATTGAAACAAGAGGAAAGAAAAAAACACTTATTTTCATATTTACCTGGGGAATTATAATATTACCATTTTCATTGCTTGGATTTTTCCCATTCGCTCAAAGCATGATATATGGAACACTTTATATCTCATTTGTGGCAATAGCAATAGGCGGGTGGTACCTTTTCCCCTATATTATGTATGCAGATATCGCGGATGATGATCAGAAAAAAACCGGTGAATTAAAAGCGGGAATTTATACAGGTTTTCCATCAATCGTCCTTAATATATGCCAAGCTATTTCCCTATTCTTCACGGGTTGGTTAATCGAACTACCGTATATAACAAATGTCCCGAACACAGAACCTTTTTCAATTGGACTTTTATTAATGGGACCTATTGGATCTGTGTTATTAATAGCTGCACTTTTATTTGGAAAAAAATTTGTAACGCTCGATTTCTCTTGGGAAAAGCAATAAGATTGATTTTTAAAATAGATTTTTTTTTAGATTTATCTTTAAGATTGATTCACTTTACTTAATTAAATAAAAATAAATGAGAACTAAACCGATGGACATAAAATTTAATCATAAAAAGAACTCTATTTATCTTAGTTTAAGCCTAATT
This sequence comes from Promethearchaeum sp., assembly GCA_030611625.1. Taxonomy (GTDB): domain Archaea; phylum Asgardarchaeota; class Lokiarchaeia; order Sigyniarchaeales; family Promethearchaeaceae; genus Promethearchaeum. The sequence continues at coordinate 5,724 of JAUWPK010000241.1, forward strand.
ATCCTTTTTTCATCTATAGGTGGATATTTGGCAAATTCTCAAATTACATCTTCTGCTTTACAATTAGTTTCATCATCAAATACTGCTCAAATTGTGCAAAATACAATTTTCATTAATGGAACTGATCCCAATCACGATTGGGATGATTATGGATTTATAACCGGAGCAGGAACTTCATCAGATCCATATCAAATTGAAAATATAATAATAGAAATAGATGAAACT
>JAUWPK010000301.1 GCA_030611625.1 Promethearchaeum sp.
GATGAAAAGATTGTTATAAAAGCCCGAGAAATATTAGATGCGCGACGTATGGATTATTTACCGACTGGCGATTTTACATCAATAGAATCAGATCCAACTAAAGCAATTTTGGATATTATTGGTAGACACCCGATGAGGGAAGAGGATATAATAACCTTTCTGAAAGGGAGAAAATCATTATCAAATATTGAAGGAATAAAGGATGAAATAATAAAAAATCTTAGAAAAAATCCAAAAGTGCAAGAAATTGCTTATGGAACAACTCAATTTTTCAGAATTAAAACTTAAGATTTCGCTTCATTCCAATCTTTAATTGCTTTTTTTACAGATCGCTCCATTTCTACCGAAAAATCCGCACCAGTTTTAAATAAATAAAATCTTTGACCGAAATTCTCAGCATCTTCAGGTTTCTTTTTCATATTATTAAATTCTTCAATAGGTATTTTGAACATTTCATCAAAATCTTCCTTTTTAAAATGCTTATACTCATCATGAAAATGAATATATTTCTCATCAAAGCGTGGAGTCAATTTTGGATTCTTATTTTTGGATTTTGTATAACCAAAGCAAAGCATGGTTATTGGAAAAACCCATTTGGGGAGATTAAACATTTCTCTATGAATTTCTATGTTTTCCATAATATCGCCAATATAGCATGACCCAATACCTAAGGATTCTGCAGCAATGACTGCATTTTGAGCAGCAATTAACGCGTCACAAGATGCAATTAGCAGATCAGATTCTTTTGGAGTTCTATATGTAAGATTTTTCTTTTCGCATAATTCTTTTACACCTGAACTGCCATAAAAATCATACCAACGTTGCATATCGGCCAAGAAGATTAATACTAAAGGAGCTTTCGCTATCATTGGTTGATTATCACATGTTTTGGCTAATTTATCTTTTTTCTGTTGATCATCTACTTGTAAAATTGAATATAGCATTTGATTTCCCGCAGTAGGAGCGCGCATTGCAGCATGAATAATTGTATTTAGATGATCGGGAGTAATAGGTGTTTTTTCCCAAGCCCGAACTGATCTTCTTTTATTAATTATTTCAATGGTTTCATTCATGAATCAATGAATTTTTTTGAACCTTTGAATTTAGTGAAATAGCGGGAACAAATTTGAGTTGAAAATGAGTACATCAAAGAAGAAGAATATTTTGCCTTTTATTGCGATTGGATTAGTCCCTATTTTTTATGGATCATTCTATGCAATCACTAAACTAGTTAATGAAAATATCCCTATTTTCTGGATGATTGCGTTCCGAATGGCCTTTGCTTTAATTGGGTTTCTCCCATTTTTAAAAAAAGTAACTAAAATCAACAAAGAAACCCTAAAATTAAGTCTGATTTTAAGTTCTGTGTTTTTAATTGGAGTTGTTGTTCAAACCAAAGGCCTTCAATATACAATTCCGGGGAAAGCAGGTTTTATAGGTGGATTATTTGTTATTTTAACACCTATTTTATCATGGATATTTTATAGAACCCATTTTCAAAAACTTCTTTTTTTTCCAATTTTGCTGATTTTTATTGGATTTTTTATAATGTTTTATGAGAACTCTACCACCTTTTTAAATGTCGGTATTGGAGAGATATATTGTTTTATTGGAGCGGTTTCTATTGCTTTTCACATAATATTTATTTCCAAATATCTAAAAAAAATTAATGTTTTTACATTAACTCTCACCAAAATTTTAATAATTTTAATTTTCAGTGTAATTATTGCATTATTCACTGAATTCGATTATTCTTTTGCAGTTATCACATCTTTAGAATGGATATTGTTAGTATATTTAGGCGTAGTTACAACTACTTTTACTTTTATTTTACAGATATGGGGTCAAAAATTTATCGATGAGACGACAACTGCGATTATAATTTCCAGCGAACCAGTTTATGCTACCCTTTTTGGTTGGTTAATCAGTAGGGATATTATTACCTGGCAAATAAAATTAGGAGGGTCTATAATTCTAATTGGATTTATTATAACGATTTTAATCAGAAATTATGGAATAAATAAAAATAACTTAGTGGAAATGTCAGAAAACTCAGAAATCTCAGAAAATGAAGAATTAAACTCGTGAAAATACTTCAATAACATTATATTTATTATTTCAAAATTAATTTCCACCCGAATTCATCTTTTTGTAATAATTTCATTTACATCTTTATAACCTATGCACATTTATTTTAAATAAAACTAATACTAATTAAGTGTGAGATCTTATGGAAAAAAAAAAATTTAATGTTCAAGTTGAGGAAATTCAAAAATCACGTAAAATTGGATTGTATTTACTTCGTGCAATGGCAATTATTTATCCAATTGCAATAATTATTGCAATTTTAACTTATCCAGAACCTTATTCGATTTTTGAATATTTAAGTAATCTTGGTGGTGCCACTTCAATAAACGGGCTATCAAATACAACTTCTCAAATAATTTATAATTCGGGATTAACAATCAATGTAATTATTTGCATGATCGTGGGTATCCGATATTTATTTTATAAAACAAAATTAGACACATACAAAGGAATTTTTCTTATTTTATCAAGTATAGGGGCAGGATTATTGTTCTTTCCTTGTGATGATAATATTCTTAATTGGTTTCATAGGATTGGGGGTATATTATTCCTTTTAGGATTTGTATTATTTCTATTCTTTTGCCAATTTACTCGATTTAGAAATAAAAAAATATCACTAGATACTAAAGAAAGCGTAAAATTCACCTTCGATAAGATATTCTACATTATAATAGTTCTAATTTCTCTAAGTTATTTAGTAGTATATATTATTGGATTATGGGAATATGCTGGACTAATTCAGAAAATTTTACTAACTGGAATGTTTATCGGGATTTTTATATTGGATAAAGAAGATTTGTGAGGAGATAAAAATAGCAATATTAGAAGTCATAATTTCGCATCAGTCCGAAGTATTATTATCTAGAAGATACTATAATTCCAGTATAATTAATGATGATAAATATAAAGAAGGCCTAATTCATGGAATAGAAATTTTGGGAGAAAATATGGAGGATGAAATTCAAAAATTCACACTTGGAACATATACAATTGTTTTACTCACTCAAAATATCCCATTTACAGATATTTCGGAAAAAAAATCCAAAATTCACATTTACTGCATTGTGAATAGAAATACAGATATTGAAGCATTAAGGAAAGTAATGAAAAATACTGTTTCTAGTTTTACTAATCGCTTTACTTCCCTTGATATTTTCAACCATAATAGAAAGAAATTTGCTATTTTTAACGAAAGAGTTGATATGATATTAGGAGATTTAATATATAAAACTGAAGATCGATTTCGTAATGTATTTAGCTAAGTTTAATATTTAACTAAGTTTAATATTAAAATATGGCTATAACACACTATATTGAAGTTTTTGGTTTTATAGTAGGGTTGATAAGTGCAATAGCAATTCTACGAAAGGATTCAAAATATCTTGCCAATATCTATTTAGCTTTAGCAAATATCTTAATCGGTATATACTTAATCTGCATTTTTACATATGATATAATTAATGAACTATGGGCAATTAATGTATTTTTACGAATTGGAATGATTTCTTTACTATTTGCCACTTTATTCATATATTATGCAATGATCATTATAATGAAATCAAGTCAAGTTTTTAAAGAGACTAAATTGGTTTATGTTAATTTAGTAGTTGGTATTGCTATTGCTATTTATTTCATAATAACCGATTTCATTCATTTAAAAGAAGCTAGTGTTGGAAACGTGAATGTTCAAATTGATTTATTGCCTCTTGCCATGATTCTTGTTTATTTATTTTATTTAACAACAGTAAGCATTGTTATCACCTTTAAATTCGGAATTAACAGGATTTCTAAAGGAGAAAAAGGATATTCAAAAATAAGATCATTTGGAGTAGGTCTCATATTATTTATCATAGCTCTTCTTGTAAATGTTGTTTCTCAAATTACGACAAATGATTTATTAGGTGTAATTTTTGATGTATTAACATTTATAATTCTGGTTTTGGGAATGTTGTTTATTTCATTTTCCGTTTTGGATTTTTCAGCATTAAAAAGAAAGAAGAAGGAAACATTATCTGAAGATCCAACATTATAATTGGTTAATCTAAGCTGAATTTAGGCTTTTTTTATTTTAATATTATTTTTCACCAATCAGAGTAAAATTTTTTAAGATTTTCTTCAAAACCTAGATATATTCTAACCCCAATTAACCAACGTTTCGTTTTATAGAGATTCATTTTTGAAATTCAGGTTAAACTCGTGAAAATATTTCAATTACATCAAAATCATTAACCTTAAAATTAATTCCTGCGCGTGTTCTTCTTTTTGTAAACTCTCCTTCTACTTCTCTGTAAATATATGCAAATTTAAATGTTTCAAATAGATCTTTGTGAATATCTTTAGCCACTTCACCCACTGTACTATCTTTTAG
>JAUWPK010000300.1 GCA_030611625.1 Promethearchaeum sp.
GCTAATTCCTTATTATTATATGTTAAATATTCCCAAACGACACCTGAATATCCAAGCTTTCTTTCAATGCGATGAAGCATTGATAAATATAATAAATCGATATCATTTTTTCCTATTGGTGGCTCTCTCGGCAATGGGAGAAGCATATTTGTTTGGGCAGATTCAAATTTATCCCATCGGAGAAAGGGAGCGGGAACATGCTCTTTATAGGGATTGGTGTAATGATAATCGTCTATTATCCATTTATGCGCCCATTCTTCAATTTCTTGTAGGGTTAATACTGCTTCTGCTTCAGGTTTCAAGGAGGGGTTTTCCAGCCTTTCTTTTAATAAGGGTCGATACCCATGAACTTTTTCATCTTTTAGGGCATTGCGAAGTATATTAAACCATTGCTCGATGAATGCTTTATAGCGTGGTGTTCTAATGGGGGCAAATTCTAAGATGATATCATATTTCATGCAGAATTTTTTCAAATCCTTCGACCGATAATCCATCCCATTATCCACTAAAATAAGAACAGGAAATCCTTGGATTGCCCAATTCGATTGAGTCTCAAATATATTTGTATATTCTATTTTTGGCAGAATGGATTGAATTAATACTTCAAGAACTGTTCGTCCCGAGCTTGGAAAATATGAAATATCAAATCCCGTAATCATCCGTGTATAACAATCCATTGCTGCCGTCATATAAGGTGTAGGTAATCTTTCCCTATCTTCGGAATCTACAGGAAATACATCAAAGCGAGTGTTATCTAATTGAAGGATTTGCATTGGCATAAAAGCACCTTGAAATGACGCAAGGGAAGGGGTAAAATTGGATTTATAATACTTTTTCCCGCGTTTTCGAGCAAAATCTGAAGCTGTTGACATTCGGTATAAATAAGATCTAAACGAAGATTCATTTGGTGGCAAGATCTGTGCATTCCTACACAATTTAACCAATTCAGAATATGCATTATTCAATGTATTCAAGGGTTTGAAGTAAGATTCCCGAGCCTTCTCAAGAAGTCCAACTTGTTCATTTTGATTACTCAATTTTCGACCTGATTTTCGGTATTGAGGCATTAATCCTTCGATTCCCTCTTCTCGGTATGCCTTTACCCAATTATATATGGTTTTTTCGCTAATTTTCCATTTTTTACAGAATTTTGTCCTCCAATCAACAGTTCGATGACTTCTTGGTTGTTTTAACCATAAATCAACGAGTTTTTTTCTCTGATTGACCGTAGCAATATATTTTTCAGGGATGTGAAAAGACAAAGTACCAAGAGTGTCTTCAATCTTTTTTTCTTGTTCGTTTATTTGACTGATTTCAAGAAACTCGTTATTTTGAATATCAGTGAAATGCAAAACTTCACTAAGTGATCTAAAAGGCATTGAAGATCTTGATATTTTCTTTCTAATCAAAGTTTGATTAGTTATTTCATGGGAAGAAAAAGTTTCCAGAAAAACCAATCCATGATAAATGGCATAGCAGATGATTTGAGCGGATTTATTAATGGTAACTCCCACAGATTCTGCGAGTAGGAAGCAAAGAGTTTCATATCGCACTCCATCCAGGAGAATAAGAGATTGTAACTGTGGAATATATCTATCATTTGATGATGATTTGGATGCCCCCAATGTAAACCATATATTGTGCAACCTAGGGGTTCTGATTTCTTTCTCGGTCAGCACGCAAAATAGGACTCCTCTTTTTTTCCCCCATTCAAAGGCTTTTTCCCAACGTTCTCGATATTTTAATTCTTTGGAGCTTACTTCAGAGGCATATTTAACCTCAATCAATGCCTTAAAACCATCTTGAAATTCAAGATAGGCATCGGGAGTATATTTTCGGATATGGCCGTCACTTGTTTTGTAGTTAATGGTAATGGGTTGATGTTGAATTCGTTTAACATCAGGGGCATGATTGGCGTTCAAAAATAGATCTCGCTCTAACCCTGATTCATACTCCACAATACCTGCTTCCACCTTATTTGATGGAAAAAACCCTCGATTTCCTTGTTCTTTAGGGGTTATTTTTCGAAAAGGACCAGTTGGAATCCAATCTATGCTCATTGTAAATCAGTTGAAACTTTGTTGTATAGATATTGTTATCATAAATCTTTTGAAAAAAAAAATGTTCATTGTAATACTATAAGAAATTATTATTGTAAAACTTTTAAAAAATATAAAGGTTTTGATGGCGAAAGGGAAATCTAATCTCCAAAACCATATATAGAAAAGAAACGATGGAATGTTTGTTCTTCATTGGTCGAAGTATAGATAGCTAAACAAATGCTTAAGGGGAAAAACAAGATTTTTGTCGAAGCTCCGAAATAACAGCAATTTTTTTTCAAAAAATAAGGATTATTGTAAAACTTTTGAAAAATACTCAAATAAAGTGGAAATGTAATGAATTATTTATTTCTGAGTTCTGCATTTGTGTATTAAACTTTCTTGTGGCATTTACAGCTAAAAATAAGAATGTTTTTAGGATAGAATCTCTTGATCTGTGCAATGGATACCGAGAAACCATGCTCTAATATTACTTGGAATAAATTTGAAATTCCTCCACAAATGGTTAAAAACTGGCAAAAAATTGTGAATTTACTTGCGAAAATATTCAATGTGCCCTCGGCTTTGATCATGAGGGTTCATCCTCCCACAATTGAAGTCTTTCTTTCCAGTCAAACTAAGGGGAATCCATATAAGAAGGGGGAAAAAGCTGAATTAGCGGGGCTTTATTGCACTACAGTTATGCAAAATCAAAAAACATTACTTATCCCTGATGCACGAAAAGATTCAGTATGGGATCACAATCCTGATATAGAGCTCGGTATGGTTTCATATTTGGGTATGCCCATAAATTGGCCAAATGGAGATTCTTTTGGAACTATTTGCGTTTTGGATAACAAAGAAAATTCATATTCAGAATTATTTATTGAAACTTTAGGGCAATTCAAGGAAATGGTTGAAAATCAATTAAATTTGATAATAAAAAATAAAGAGATATCCAAAATCAATAAAAAAATTGATGAATTTAGGAAAATCTTACCGAAATGCTCTTATTGTGATAATGTCAGGTTAGCTGATGAAACTTGGGTTTCAATAGAAGAATACCTTATTAAGAAACAATCAACAGCAGTTTCACATGGGATTTGTCCAGATTGTGCCAAAATTCATTTTCCAGATCTGTAAAATATTTGAAACGTATAAATTTCTTAACCAATCTTTTTTAAATCTTTTTTGAATTCCAACCCATGCTCATAATAAAGTTCTGCTGTTCTTTTTGCATCATCAACAGCCTTTTCATCCAATTTTTTAATTAACTTGGCAGGATGGCCCATAATTAGGCTCATTTCAGGAAAATTATTTCTTTCCGTTATTAAAGAACCTGCTCCAACCAAAGAACCTCGGCCAATGGTTGTTTTTCCCATTATTATTGAACCAATTCCAATTGTCACAAAATCTTTTAATGTACAACCATGTATTACACAATTATGCCCGATTGTATTATAATTCCCAATAATCGTACCGGAATCATGTAATCCATGTATCATTGTTCCACTTTGTATATTTGTGAATTTGCAAATTTTTACACTGGTTCCAAGCCCTTCAATTACAACACCGGGAAAGATAGTGCATCCTTCTTCAATTTCAACATCTCCAAGTATGATTACGTCATCAGCAATGAACACAACATCTGGACTAATTTTAGGTTTAATATCTCTTAAAGCATAAACATTCATTGAAAAAATAGTAGGATTGATTCAAGATAAAATTCATCTTTTGTAGTATTTTTAAGAGATTTATCTATTTTCACTGCAAAATACGATGATTTTTAACCTTTTATAAAGGAATAAATACATAAATGTTAAATTAACTAAAAAGAATATTTTATAGGTAAATTATTTAATTAAATTAATTAAAAAAATCGAATTTTAAAAGGGATAAAAATGAAAAAAACTCAAAGAATTCCAATTATATTTATCGTAGTCTTGCTTTTTAGCACCATAATTTTTACATTCTCTTATGCTTCCGAAGACAGTGAATCAAATATTTTCAATTCAAATATAAAAATAGACTTTGAATGTATGGATACAGAGCAACTAATAAACCCAAAATCATCAGCAGATTCAATAAACATCATAAAAACTGCAGAAATTTTGTATGGAAATGTGCGCGATGTAATGGTTGTTGGATCATTAGCGTATGTTGTGGATACTGAAGATGGTTTAGAGATTTCCGATATCTCTGATGCGACCACACCCATAAAATTAGGACAATTTCATGATGGTGGAGTACCAGTGGGAGTCTATGTTTCAGGGTTGTATGCTTATGTGGCGGATTATAAAGATGGTTTAGAGATTATTGACATTTCCGATCCAACTGCTCCAGTGAAAGTGGGACAATACAAAGATAGTGCCGCATCTATCGATGTTTTTTTTTCGTGGTAATATGCTGTAGTATCAAAAGATAATGATGG
>JAUWPK010000159.1 GCA_030611625.1 Promethearchaeum sp.
GCCCCTAATCGAATAGCATCTATACAAGTTTCCAAATTCGGTTCACCTGTGAAGAAAATAATGCTTCCTTCTAAATCGAACTCTTGTTTTAGTTTCGTCATAAGTTGGATCCCATTCATTTTTGGAAGAATGATATCCACTAAATATAGATCAAACTTAAATTGAGATATAATTTTCTTTGCTGAAGCAAAATCCATAGCAGTTTCTGCTATAAATCCTTTTTTTTCTAAAATTTTTTTTACACTCTCTCTTAATATTCTTTCATCATCAATGATCAATATTTTCGCTTTTGACATATTTTATTTACCTTTCTTCTTTTTTTATTTGTTCAATGTTTTCTGGAAATTCTAATATGAATGTAGATCCACTATCCTCTTTCTCATTTGTTTTAATGTTTATTGCAGGACTCTTGCATAATATCCTTCCATAATGATTTAACATAATTGTATTAGCAATTGAAAGACTCAATCCGATATGGTATTTCTCTAGCTCAAAGTTATACTGTTTTATATTGCTCCAATTCGAATAGAATGGGTCAAAAATATTATCTAGTTCATCTGATTCAATCCCAATTCCATTATCATTTATTAAAATTCTAATATAATTATTTTCATGATATACAAAATTTTCTAATGATATTTGAATCAATCCTTTAATCCCTTTTTTCAGTTTTATAGATAAATATGCATTTTCAATAATATTTTGTATTACATATTTAAGTTGTGAGAAATTTCCATAAATCTTAGCGCGATTAATATTTTTTGAAAATTTAATTTTTACATCTATATACTTCTTTTGAGTTTTTATCTCTTTTATTGTCTGGGAAACAACCTCAACTAAATCAGTGTTTTTTCTGAAATGTTTTTCTTGAGTAATTTCTGAAAATTGTCTTAAATCTTTTAATACAGTCTTTATTCTTTTTCCTTCTCTTACAATTTCATTTATTTGGTTTTTAATAGAATTTTTTGCTTCAGCGAATTCCTTCTCACTAAAATTTTTATGTCTAAATTTAAAAATATCTTCACAATCATCGTCTAAAACTGATAGTGCAGAAATTATTGACATTAGGGGGTTGTTAATTTGATGTGATAATAGTGTTGAAATCTGCCCAATAATTGCGAATTTTTGAGCTGTTTTAAGATCTTCTTGGAAACCCCTTATTTTTTCTTGAGAAGACAATATTTCTTCATCTTTATTTCTTAATGCCAAATGGTATTCATAAATTTTTTTCTGAAGATGCTCTTCTTCAGAAATATCCTTACCTGTTATTAAAATAGAATCAATTTTTCCAGATTCGTTTATTACAGGAACAAAAGACAAGTTAATAGTTCGGGGATTTGGTTTTTCTTTTTTTTTTTTTTCATTTTTAGTTTGAAATAGAAAGTTTTTTTCTGCAATAATTTCCTTATTTCTTACTTCAGTTAATAATTCATAGAAATTTTCCTCATTTCTACCTGGAACTAATGGTAATTTTTTGTTTTTAATTTCCTTTAATTTGATTTTAATTGAATTTTCTGCAGCTTTATTCCAAAAAATAACCTTTCCCGTTAAATCGACGTTAATTATTATATCTGGACTTGAATTTAAAAGTAAATTTAAAAAATTATTTGTTTTATTTTCTTTAGCTTTTAATTGTATGATATCCTTGTATAATCGTGCATGTAATATAGCTATACTAAATATTGGGCCGATTTCTTCCAGTAAAGTAATTTCATCTTCGGAAATTTTCTCAGTTCTTTTTAAATAATAGAAACAAAGAGATCCCACCATTTGTTCATCTTTAATATATATCGGAATGCCAAAAGCATAATTGAATCCTAAAGGTTTCATAATTTTAGAAGCATCCATGTTTTTGGAATAATTAGATAGAGCAATATACTTTCTGTTTCTCTCTCGATAAAGCCTATTATCTAAACCTTGATCATAGGGTTTTAATATTGATCCCTTAATTGAACTTTCATCTGAAATATTATAGGTGGTATTAAAAAAACCTATTTCATTATCCCAAAGAACAATTGCTGCAGCGTCTGCCTTAAAATAATAAGCACTTTCTTCTAAGGTTTTTTCAAGAATTAAATCCGGTTGGGATGTTTCCAGCAATTTTCTCAATATTTGCTGTATTTTTTTTATTGATTCGGTATAAAAATCAATATTATTATTTTGTTTGGAATCCATCTTGAAACCTCGAATTTATTTCTATTTATATACTTAAGAGTATATACTTAAGAGTATTGACAATGAATCCATTGAAAAATGCTATGGAAATTGGAATTGTTTGTATTGATAATACAAAATTAAGCCCAATTGCAGCAGTTTTATTAAGATCTTACGCGCTTCAATCGAGTAATCCTAAAGTTAGGGATATTCAATTCTATGATGCGGGATATAATCGCGGCGGAGAAGTTGCGGATTCTGCTAAAGGATTTCTTCAACAAAAAGGGTTTGGAACTACGTTTATGTTAGAATCTAGGAGAATTGATAAAAAATGGATAAAATCAAAAGATCTCATTCTGACCATGGACAAGTTTATAAAAAGAGATATAATTTATGATTATCCAATTGTTCATCAAGATTTAAAAGATAAAGTATTTACATTAACCGAAATCGCAGGAATTCAAGAGAGAATTAGAGATCCTGGAGAAAATCAAGAAGAAGATCTTGAACCTGTATTTTCATTAATCGAAAATTGCTGCAAAAAAATAATAAAAAAATTAGAAAAAGCAATTTGAAGATAACTGAAGGAAATGAAGAAATTGAAATTATGGGATTACCACGTACATACCAAGCTTTGTAATCATGCCCGAGGAAATGTCGAAGATTACGTAAAGCAAGCTATTAAAATCAATTTAGGAGAAATCGGTTTTAGTGGGCATTTTCCTATGAATTTACTACCTGAAGAATCACATGCTTTTGCAATGGCTATAAATGAGTTTCCTGGATATTTGGATGAATGTCAGCAAGCAAAAAGTAAATATAAGGATAAAATTTCAGTGAAAATCGCTTCAGAAGTCGATTATACTCCCTCGTCTTTTCAAGGTTATAAAAAACTTGTATCCCCTTATTTAGAAACAATGGATTTGGATTATATAATTGGATCGATTCACGTTATTAAAATTCCAGAAACGAAAACATTTGCTATTGATGGGCCAATTGCTAATGAAAAATTTAAACTTTTTGGAGAAGATAGAATTTTCATAGCTTATTACAATACTCTTATTCAAATGGTTAAGGATGGATCTGATTTTTATAACATTGTTGGGCATATGGATTTACCAAAGAAATATGGGCATTTTTTAGGAGAATCAGAAAAAATTTGGGAAAAAATAGAAATTTTACTGGATTTAATTGAAGAAAAAGAAATGGTGGTTGAAATTAATCATTCGGGTTATTATAGACCAGTGGGAATTCAATATCCCGATGATAAAATAATACGGGAATTAGTCAAAAAAGAAATTCCAATAGTTTTAGGTTCTGATTCGCACTATATTAAATATCTTGCTTATAATTTTGATAAAACACTAGCTAAATTAAAAAGGATGCAATTTGAGGAGAAAATTCCCATTAATTTATGTAAGTTCTCAAAAAGAGAAAAAACTCTAATAAAATTGGATTCAGTTATCTGATTTTTTTAATTCACTCTTAAATGTATTAAAATCGCCTTCATTAAACTGCATCTTTAATTCTCCTTCAAGATTTTCATGATAAAAACTTTTAAAATTGCTAAAAGTGCATTTTTCTATTAATTTTGCATAGTTTAAACGCATTAGAACTTCTTTAGTGTATGGTCTTTTTGCATTGACGAAAACAAGTGAGCTGAGAAATTCTTTAATATCTGGAAAATTTAAAAATATCCAAGTAAAGAAAGCATCCATTAGTTTTTCAAAGAAAAGAAAATAACTGGTATCATCTAGTATCACTGGTTTATCATCTTGTGGTTTAATCAAACAAAAATTAAGTTTTTTATAAAAACCCGAAACACCGATTTTATAAGGTTTAAAAGTATAATCTCCGATACCAAATATTGAAAAAAGTGGTTTATTATTATAGATTTTAGATTTTCTTGCATTAAATTTATCCAAATTTTGATTTAAATAGCCCCATAAATTTGGTGCCTTTTCTTCCAGTAATTTAGTATCCTGTCCGAGTTTGTGTTGAGTTATTATTAACTCAAAACGGCTTTTTTGAGCAATTTTTACTTGTAAATCTGAGGATTTTAAAAATGGATATAGAAATTTTGATTCTATATCAACTTTTTCACCATTACCATTAAGTAGAATTCCTTTCTGGTCATAATATAAGACCATTACTTTAGATAAATCATGTTTCACGCCTTGTCGCCAAATTTTGGGTGATTTTCCTTCCAACCATTTATATTTCGTGTAATTTTCAATATTAGAAACAAATTTATTGTTAACCCATCCAAACATTTCATAATGTGGATTTTTTGTTTTTTCATGAAAAGATAGCTTTTTACATGTGTTCTCTGAAGATTCCCCGAAGTTTGCGATAAAAAGGGACCCATTAGCATGTATATGAAATATTTTTTGGAAATTAGCCTCTAGTGCGTGATTTTTGGACAATTTCAAGGAATTTCTATGGTTTTCTATTAATAATTTCTTAATTACGGTATCTTTTAGTAAAAATGCAATTTTTCCACTCAATCTACTTTTAATTAGATTCTGTAGTAAATTTATCATTATATATTCTGCAATATCAAAATTACTTTTCCCTGTTAATGCATTTAATCCTTTCAATCCCTTAAAATTTGATTTTTCAGGTAGATTGGATGAGTTCAATTTGGAAAGTTCAGTGTTAGTTATCCATGGGGGGTTACCGATAACTAAAAATTCCTTTTTCGTATATTTTTCAAATTTTTTGAAAATATTCGAAAATTCAGAAGAGAAGATGTTTAGTCTGTAGAAATTAATTTCAGCTTGAAATTCTCTTTCTGACCGCAATTTAATTATATTTAATTTAAATTCCCATTCATATTTTGGTTGTAAATCAATACAAAATACTTTTTTTAAATCGGGAAAAATTTTTAGTGCTGAAATTACAAAATTTCCTTCCCCACATGTTGGTTCTAGTAAAAATTCTGGATTTAAATTTTGATTTTGTAAATATTGACAGATTTTATAGGTAAAATCTAAAGGTGTTTGAAAATCTCCAAGATCTTGATTTAATGTTATTTCTTTTTTTTTTTTATTTGTTAATCCTAAGAGATAATCTCGGAATTCATAAAGTTCTACTTTAGATCGGAAGAAATGATTTATATTTGTCTCTTTTTTTAAATCCTCGTTTATTTCTTCAATTGGTTTATTCATTTTTAAAAACTTATTAACCATATTCAAATTTTCATTGAGAAAATCAACTGAAAAAGACATCTTCTATTATTAATATCGGATTAAATTTAATTTAATTAGGTTTTTCTATTTCAATTCATTAGAAAAAATATGTTTCGTAGCATACCAAATAGGAAACATTGTATCATGCTTATGGAGAATTTATACTATTTTTCCGAATTGCAGATGCTAGACTGTAATATGTATGTTCTAAAGGATAAGAATGAAAAATTGTGTCTAATTGATTTAGGAAATGGGTTATCTATGAAACCGTTAATCAATACATTAGAGCAACATGATTTAAATCCAAAAAACATATCAAAGATACTTATCACTCACGAGCATCTCGATCATATCATGGGACTCTATCCGATAATGGAATTGTTAAAAGATAATCCCCCCGAAATTTTTGCTCATCCATATACTGCAGATTTATTAGAAGAAGGTAATGAAAATAAAGTTGTTCCTCAGATGTTTGGTGTAGATGCAAAAACTTTCGGAATAAATGTCGTCCCGATTAAAAATATAACCCGGATTAATGAAAACGATGAATTAAAAATAGGAATTTTTGATTTAAGCGTTATTTATACTCCTGGTCATAGTAAAGGTTCAATCTCTTTTTATGAAATGAATAATAAAATTTTATTTCCAGGAGATGTTGTTTTTCCTCAGGGTTCTTTCGGGCGTTATGACTTTCCAGGTTGTTCATTAAACGCTTTAAAAAAATCTATAAGTAGATTGGCTGATTTAGATACAATTATGCTATGTTCGGGCCATATGCCTCCTGTTGAAAAAGATGCTAAAAATCAGATAGCACGTTCCAAAAAAAACATAAATTGGATGTAAATCTTATGCCGAAATTTTTATTACTTAATGCGATCAATAAAGTAATATATTAAAAAAAAAAATTCAATATTCACGGTGATCATTTCTGGCAATTCTTGAGTCTGCAATTATGTTTAAAGGAATAAATTTAATAGAAAAGCAATTTTATTCTACAGATGACGTTTTAGATAAAAATATTAGAAACAGTCTTCTCCAAGCGATTTCAGGTCTTGCCTCCAACGCTTTTCAAGATGAGATCAGATCATTCACATTAGGTGAATATTCCATTATCTTGATGTCTCAATTATTATCTGACCCCAATCAAATAAATAATCCTTCGTATACGCCTTCTTTTCAAGACACATTGCTTATGTTTTGCATTTGCGAGAAAAATACGGATGAAAAGGCAATTCAAAAAGGCATGGCTGACGCTCTTTTTCAATTTCAGAATAGATATTCCCTCAATGATATATACGCGAAGAAAAAAAAGAAATTTAAAAAATTTCCAGAACGTCTTGATTCAATATTCAAAGATCTTATATTGAAATCCGAAGATCGGTTTAAATTATTATTTTAAATGCGATTTCAAGTAATACTATGCAAGAAAAATAACTTCACAGGTGTTAAAAAATTAGTTCTAATCTTAGTGGTGAAGCTAAATTAGCCTATCAAGATTATATAGATGCTAATGGTCTTGATGAAAGAATTGAAAAATTACAAATTTTTCTACGATTAGTACCAAAACACAAAGGTACTGAAAAAATAGTAGCTTTAAACAAAACTAAACTCTCTAAATTGATAGAAGAAAAAGAAAAGAAGATAAGACAAATAAAATCTATTGCTTCTGCCATTGAAGATCCTTTTACATTTAAACATGAGCCCGACACAATACAATTGGTTATGATCAGCGATTTTTTTGAGCACTTTGGTGTTGGAAAAACAACTTTACTTCAAAATCTGAGTGGTGGTTTAAAAAGTGCTAAACCTGGAATATTTACAGCAGAACCACTTTTAGGTATATTTGAATGGAAACACGTCAAATTTCAATTGGTTGAAGAACCCGCTTTACATCAATCTCAGCATTTAAATCGTATAATTGGTGGAGTAAGACGTGCAGATATATTAGCGCTTGTGATTGATTTATCAAGAGATCCGGTCAGTCAGATCGAAAATATTCTTTCTATTTTAGATAGTTATCATATTTATCTCAATAGAAAACCTCCCCAATTAAAAATTGAAAGAACTGGGTCTGGAGGCGTTCAAATTTTCTTCCTTTCTAAAGATGCAAAAGAATGTGAACATTTAAGCGATTTTATAAAGGATATGGTAAAAGCTTGGGGGGCTGTAAATGCTTCTGTAAGAATATATGAAAAAGTCTCTATTGAAGAAATTGAAATTGCGTTCTCGCGAGGGGCTTCATTTAAAGCAGCATGTATCATCGGTTCTAAAGCAGATAAAGCCAATACGAAAGAAAATTATATTAAATTGATATCTTTCCTGAAGAAATCAAATAAATTAAAAATTGAAACATATCCTGTGGCAATTACATACACTCAAGATGGTGAAGAAATTAGAAAAGGACTAGATAATTTGGCACAAGATATTTTAAAGAAATTAAACCTCATTCGAATTTTCACAAAATCTAGTAAAGGTGTTGCAGAAAAGCCTTTAGTTTTACTAAAAGATAGTACAGTGGGTGAAGTGGCTAAAGATATTCACAAAGATCTATTTGAAACCTTCAAATTTGCATATATTTACAGAGAAGTAGAAGGGGAAATCACAAAAAGACGAATTAAAACAGGAATTAATTTTACGGTCAATGATTTTGATGTAATCGAAATATTTTCACGCCTTTAATTCTTCTTGTTCTGAGCCTTCTGAAATTTCGGTCAAATAATTTTTTTTCTTTAAACCACGATTTCTTACTA
>JAUWPK010000068.1 GCA_030611625.1 Promethearchaeum sp.
AAAATACTAATGAAGTCCACCATGATTTAGTTCTCCTCCTTTCCAAATGGATGAAATACTCCTGCTGCCAAAAAGACTCCGAATAAATATCCGACAGATGAAATTACTGAACTAAGAACAGGATCTAAATCGAAAACTGTAGCGAATTGTAATGTGTACATTATTGCAAAACCAAGAGCAAAATTATCTTTGACTCTTATCCCCGCCTCATACAAAGCAACGAGAGCAATTACACCAAAAACCTGTGTAAAATATTCTTCAATTACAAAATTTCCAGTTATATAATAGAAAGCAATTGCTCCAACTTGCATAAAAACTGGGAAGAATAAAAATGAATCTTTTCTGTTAACATATGCTGCAAGCATTAACCCAAACATAACAATTGTGCCGTTAGCCCATGAAGATAGAGATTTATCACCGCCAATTCCTGTATATAGGAAATCGATAACTGCATTTGATGTAAAATTGCCCATGAAACTAAATAAACCATGGAAAATAAAATCTACTGTAATTGTCAGTAGAAGGAAAGTTCGAACCCAATTTATATAACCTGTTTCTTTATACGCTTTTACAATACGAATAATATAAAGAACAATCATGATACCCAATGCCAAAGTTGCAAGACCAGATTCAAAATATCTTAAAATTAACATTTGCTCGGGAGTAAGTGCCATCTAAAACATCCCCCGGGCTTTACGTGATTTTTCCTTAAGTTCAAGGTTTTCTTCATTCAGAATAGACTTTACATCAAAAATCATACTACCGATTTTTATTTTTGATTCTTTATTTAATCCATCAATAATTTTCGGTAAACTTTCTTGAAATATTTCAAGGGTTAGTAAATTTTCTGAATTCAAGCGTTTTACTAAACGTTTGATTATCGGCTGTAGATTTGCAATTATTACATCCTTATCCAATACTAGACCAATTGAAGCTAAATCGTTTCGGCCATCTTTCTGAATTTCAAATGTGTAAACTAAAATTTTTCTCGAATCTAATTTATCTTCAAAAAATTGATCAGGTAAAGCTCCATGTGGCAGAGATCTTTCAAGGATGAATTCTTCTGTGGCATCCAAATTGTCTGGATAAATCGTAATTATCTTAGGATTGGAGCCAACTCGGCCTTCCAAACCGCTGATAATTGATACTAAAACTGTACTTGACATTTTTTTATCATCCTACATCATATTTGTTACGTATTGCTCAACAACATCTGGAACTTTCTCAGGTTGTTTATAAACCCCAATTGCTTCCAGGTGATCTAAAAGCTCCTTCAATGCACCCTCGGATGTATCCATAGTAATATTTAATTTATCGTTCCAAAGTAGTGCGCCTATAAAATTCTGACTCTTTAAGATCAAAAAAGTACCATTATCTTTACTTTCAAATTTGATACATGAATTATTTACTTTCATCTCTGCAAATGCAGTTATTGCAGACAGAAAACCGCCTTCCAAAATATTCTTATCGAATTCATCATCGTTTTTTGCCTGGGTGATTAAAGGAATTCCACCATTGCTATAAATCGAAATTGCGCTAGCAACTGCATTTTTTTTAATCACTTGACCGGTTAAGATCGAGTAGAATTTTATGAATGCATCGGTCATTCCAAACCCAGTTTTGGCAGAAATTTCTAAAAGTTCGAAATTAGGCAATTTCTCCAATTCAAATTCATTAATAAGTTGACTAAGTTGAACATCTTTTGAAATATCGTGTTTGTTTGCAAAAATCAAAAGTTTAATCTTTTTCTTTGAAATAACAGGCAATAATTTTGCCAATTCAGCTTTAGCTTCAGCAAATCGACCGGGATCGGATTTATCAACAACAAAAACAACGCATTTTGTATCGTCTAATTCTCCTAACCACATTTGTCGAAAATGGCTTTGTCCACCCATATCGAATAAATTCAGTCGGATCCCCTGAACCTCCATCTCCGTCATGTCTTTTCCCATCGTTGGAACGTGTTCAACGAATTTTCCTTCGCGAAGGAAAGAAATTATCGTCGATTTTCCCGATGAGTCTAATCCACAAAAAATTGATTTATTTTTTGTTTTACGAGTTAAAAAGTGAAATATACCCATAACCAAAAAAAGTAAGTCGGGTATTAAAATTTTGAATCCCAAAACATTCCCAAAAAAGGTTTAGGAACATCGAACAAAAAAATAGAATTATTACAAAAGAAAAAAATAAATACTCAATTTCAATCCCCCAAGTTTCAACTTGAACAAAACTTGAACAAAAACATGAACAAATTGAATACTTAATCAATGAAATACTCAATTTCAATCTCACAAGTTTTACCTTGAACAAAACTTGAACAAATTTATACTTAATTAATTATATGGATCTTGAAACTAGAAATTAATTGAAAATAACTTGTCGTTATTATTTTCGATTATTTCTTAGATTTCTGTAAAAAATCTTCTTCAAAACACAAAATGAACATAAAATATAGAAGATATTCTGAATTTTAATTTTTATTTATCTTTTATTATTGGAATAATTTCATTTTTTTTAATGGAGATTCAGAAGCCATTTTTGTAATGATTCGGAAATTAAAAATTTAATATTTGCGAAATTTAATAAAATTATGGGAATTTTTTCATTTATTAAAAGGAAAACCAAGAATAAATCCATATTTTGTGGATTAGATAGTAGCGGAAAATCGACAATAATCACATTCCTTCAAGAAGGACGTTTTGTTGAGCACGTCCCAACCATGGGAAAGAATTTGACTGAGATGGAAGTTCAAGGTGTTCATTTAACTTTCTTTGATATGGGCGGACAGAGCCATTTCAGGAAAATGTGGTTAGGTGAATTAGATAATACAAAATGTGTTGTGTTTGTTATTGATAAATCTGATTCTGCACGATTTGCAGAAGCCAAAGTAGAGTTGGCGAAACTTTTGCCTGTGATTCAAAAGGAAAATATTAAATTACTAATATTTGCTAACAAACATGATATCGCACCAGATGTTTCACTCTCTTCTCTAATTGAAACGTTTGAGTTGGATAAAATATCAAATTTTGAAATTGTAGAAATATCTGCAAAAACTGGATACGGAATGACCGATGCCTTTATTCGATTCTATTCTATTCTGACTGGGCAAACAATCAAGAAAAATTCGGTCGCAAAATCGATTTCAATTTATAACAATCAAGGAACTCCATTAACTGTTCAAGGTGAGAATGATGATAGTATAAAATCGACTCAATTTGAAGGAGGTTTTCTATCTGCAATAACTGCGTTCGCGGAAACAAAAATAAACAGCTCATGTATTAAATTTCAAAGTGAGGAAAATGGGACTTTTCTAATATTAAAAACCGAAAATTTCATTGGTGCTCTACTCTGGAACGACGCTTTAGAAATTCCAATCGATGTTTCGGAAGAAGCTTTAAAAGAACTCTTAGACCATTTGGAATCATCCAAAGTCTATAAAGAACCTGAATCAGTTCCATTATTGGTTGAACAATATTGCACTAACATCTTATAGGAAGGATTAAAAAATTGAGCACAGTCCTTATTTCAATTGTTTCGGGCTTGGAGGGCCGAGTTGGCTCCAATCCTAAGGTTTTATCAATATTTCCTAATACCTTGGATGTTAGCGAAGAGACGATTATTAGTAAATCATTACCCCATGGGGCAACCCCTGATAAATTTTATGAAGATAATTTAGGTTCTAATAAAATTTTGGTCTACACTTTTGAAATTCCAAATGAAGATAGTCGAAACGATTTAGCTTCGATTGGATTGGTTCTTGATAAAGATGTAATAATTGAAAATCTGAGACCAATTATCACTCAATTAATCGAATGGTTGAAATCGGAGAATTTATTAACATACGAAATTATTCAAGACCATTTACCAAAGATTATTGAAGGGATTAACAATAAATCAATAATTGTTATAAAAAATCAGGCCTTTAATGTTCGTTGCGATGCAGAGTTGGAAGAAAAATCAAGAAAAGCCAGAGGAATGTTTTAAGATATAACTTACTTTTTATTTTTTCTACTTTTTTTCATTTTTTATCTCTTTCTTTCTATTTCTTATCTCTTTATTATCGAAATCCTCTATTCTTGTCACTTTAAGAAGTTTTCTTATAGCCAAACACTTAAATGCTATCATCGTTAATGTGCTAGGTACACCAGTATAGTAATATTACTGGTTAAATGGTGAACAAATATGGCTAAAATTGAATTAAAACATATTTTCATTTTCAATGCAATTTCTGCTTTTTTTTTTGGCTTAGGGTTTATGATTATGCCGGACTTTATAATGACACTCCTTGGACTTTCCGATGCAGCCGATGGCCCCCTTTCTATGCGTTTTTTTGGACTTATGATAACTGGAACCGGAATTCTAGTTTTTGCTATTCGTAATGAACCTCATTCATCCATACGTCAGTCCATTCTTATAATGCTAGTTTTTAATTTTGTAATAATGATCATCTTTAAATTTATCTTCTTTGATTTACAAAATATTTGGGTCTGGATTGTTATTATATTGCATGTTGTCTTTGTATTTTTCTATGTATATTTTTTTATCAAGAATCGAGGAAAATAAATAGAAATTGGAAAAAAAAATGAATGAAAAGAGAATTTAAAAATGAATCTAAATAAGGTTAACGCAGTGGAAAAAAAAGTCCATCTGCTTTTTTTATACTTTTTCTAATTATTATTGCAGTTTTTAAAACTATTAGATTTTAACGAGACCATCTAATGCTATTAGTATATCTTTACTTACGAAATGTTATAAAAAAAAGAGTTATTCAATTAAAGAAATTATAAATTATTGTAATTGAGGAAAATGCATAAAAATGTATCAAAACATTGAGATCTATCTTAAGATTATTGATTGGGACAAGTGATTACAACGGGAAATTCCTGTTTTAGAAGAAATTTTGAATTCAATCCGATCTAACAAACCTAAAAAATCCCTTAAAATATTGGATATTGGTTGCGGTCCTGGAATTCATCTATTAGAATTAGCGAAAAAATACCCAGATCACAACTTTTATGGCATAGATCATGATTCTGATATGATCCAATATGCAACCTAAGAATCAAAACCAGAAGCACATCATCTACAATACTATTATATGGATGTTACAAATTGTTAATATTCCGCATTGTGATATATTTTAAATTTGGTAATTGATTTGGTAATTTTTCAAGAGATGGATCATCTGCAACTTCGATATTTACTAAAGTTGAAGGAATAATATTATTCATTTTAATTTTCCTCATATTTTTAAAGATATTACATGTATTTAAGCTTTCCTTTCTTTACTTTCGGCGACCTCTCCTATGTTTTGATGAATTAGTAGACAGCAGTTCGAAAAAAAAAAAAAAAAAACACAGAATTAATGTCCGTAGTAGTCGGGCGGAATCGGGAAGGATGGAGCCCAATTTAGCTCTGTATAATCTATCTTTTATATAAGAAAGCAATAGACACACTTTTGTTAAGAAAATTTGAATACATTATTGTAAAATATGAAAAACACAATTCAAACCACAATTATTTAGGTTTCAATATAACTGATTACTCTAAGATGTGGTTTTTTTTAGAAAGAAAAAATGGTGATATACATTTATGAAACGAACAAACAAAACAACCTTAATCATCACATTATTATTAGGAATGTCTTTTGCAATGCTTTTTCCAGCAAAATCCAGTGCAGAGATGCAATTGGAAAATAATGATGGATGGGAATGGGCTGTAAATATTGGTGACCAGCTTGTCTACAATGTTTCAGATAATGTTGCTGGTGATAGGTATGAGGGTTACGAAGTACTTGGAAATGGTACATCGATGTCAATTCTTGATGTATGTAATTTTTCAATACTAGAATATAACATTGACAACAGTCAGGTGGAACCCATGGGTATGGAAATGATAGCTGCCGTTGATCACGCCACGTTTAACTATTGGTCAATCCAGTTTTATGATGAGGGAGCGCAATCTGGCGGGTTGGTTATGGCATTTCCAGTGATTCCTATCAATAGTAGTGATGGATCATTGGATCTTGCATATTGGGGTGAAGCAATGGTTGGTAATTATGGTGGTGCAACATATCCTTCTTTGGACCTTTTTGAATTCAATGTTAATGGAAATGAGTTGCAGATTTTTAACTCCACACTTGGTTATTATGTAAACATGACATATAATGCAAGCGGGGTTCTAACATATGCTGATGTTTTAGTAGAATTAGATATGGGAGGTCCCGTTATATTAGATCAGACCATCACTTTATCAACCGAAGGTACTTCAGTACTAAACCCGATTGATGAAACCACGTTAGGCGTTTCCGTTGGAGATAGTCTCATTTATGAAACTTCATTTAATGGTGTCTTTATGGGTGTTGAATCTTACAATGTAACGTATACAGGGGTTGTGATGGGGGATTATCAAGGTACATTGAAGCCCTATATAGGTGCAAATGCATCTCGCTATACTTATGATGCCTATTATCAATCATGGCATATAGATGAAGATAATTGGGATGAGGAAGCGCAAGAATGGAGATACGCCTTCATAAATCAGATTATAGGTGGTGGTGATGATTTTGGAAATTTACTCCGAATGGATGGACCTTCATCATTAGTGCATCCAGAAGGATTTACAGGGGCAGATCTTGAAGCTCAATTAAGTGAGGCTTATGCAAGCGTCCATGGTGGCTATTTAGATACACCAGAATCAGGTGATTGGTGGGTTAAATTCTCCAATACTTCAACAGGTCTTTGGATCCGTATCGAATTAGAACCTGATACCGGTAT
Source organism: Promethearchaeum sp. (assembly GCA_030611625.1). Classification (GTDB taxonomy): domain Archaea; phylum Asgardarchaeota; class Lokiarchaeia; order Sigyniarchaeales; family Promethearchaeaceae; genus Promethearchaeum. The sequence goes on from JAUWPK010000068.1 coordinate 6,777, forward strand.
TCTTAAAAACTTAAGCTTCTCAATGAGTGGAGGCGTATTAACTCAATTATTAATTACCGAAAATGACTTACCTGTTCCAGTTGGTGCAAATTCTGTTAATTGGGGCGTTTCTGTGGGTGAAATTTTATATTATACGGTTGTTGAAGGTTCTGAAACAAAAAAACTCCAATATACAATAACTAGTATTGGAGTAGATACGGTTACTTTTGAAGATGGACCAATGTCAGGAACACTTGATCTCTCTTTTGTTAATGCATCAGAATCTGCATTAACGGAAAGCTGTGATTGGGAAGTTCATAATCCTGAAGCAACAATCGGTGCTGCAAATAATGAGGGACCTTTTATGATGGCTTTGGATGGTCCTGCTTTTGTTGTCCCTCAAGGAACAACTGGTCCTGAATTAGAAGCTTCTATGGGAATTATGGCTGCAATGTGGGAATTATCTACCGATGTGACTAATGATACCTATTATAGTGCTTCGGGAGCAGATGGAACCCACTTGATTATTGAAGTCGAAGGATCTGGTATTATTACTCATTTATCAATGAAGGTTCCTGATCCGGAAGGAGGAGCTGGTTATATGGAATTAGAAATGTGGTATAGTTCTGTCCCTGATTATTCATCATGTGATACAACAGCGCCCGAATTTACCGATACTCCCGATGATTTTAGTGCTGTTGAAGGATACTCGGAGGTAACCATTTCGTGGACCGCCACAGATTTAAATCCCGCCATTTATTCCATTGAACTAGATGGATCCGAAGTGGTATCAGCAACTATATGGACCAGCGGAACGGTCATCTCCTATAATATCCCAGATGGATTGTTAGAAGGCGATCACAACATAACTATTATTGTGTCTGATGAAAGTGGCAATACTGCCCAAGATACAGTTATATTTACTGTCAACACTAGTGGAACGACCGGACCCACAATCAGCGGATTTCCATTTGCAAACATGTTAATTTTCATGGCTGTTGGTGTAATTATCTTGAGAAGAAAAATACATCATCTAAGAATTTGAAATTGATTCTTAAAAACAAATGTTTCGCTCCGCTCCACAATAATCCTTGACTGAGAATATCTCGGTCTTTTTTTATTTTTTAGTCCAAATTCTATTTGATTCTCAACTATTCCTTAATTATTCTGACTATATGATTGTTATTTGGTAATTGAAGGTAATAATGCTTCGCTAACGTTTCTTAAGACTTAAACTAGTATATATCGCGTAAAGCTAACGACTTGACTAAGAGATAGTTAAGATATATAAATTATATTAAGAGAATATGGAAAAAAAGTTCATTATTCATTAATGAAAACCTTCTATTGAATAGATTCTGTGAGTAATTCTTATATACTCAATTAGAATCAGTCATAATATTTGATAATATTATTCAGATGTTTCTTTCTCTTCATCACGTTCTTCAAAAGAATTATTCTATTAATGAAATCTTTTTATTTTAATGCACAATTTAAATAATAAGTGATAAAAAGTGAAAATTCTTATCATATATTTCTCAATGGGAGGACGGACTAAGAAAGTCGCAGAGAAAATAGCGTCAGATCTGAAATCCTCTGAAGTGGTAATTGAAAGAATAAAATATACCAAGAAACTTAGAAATTTTTTTTTAGAAGAAGATAAGATTATGAAAGGAGATTTATCCAATTTCAAATATAATGATTTAATTTTAGATTTTGAACCGTATGATCTTATAGTCTTGGGAACTCCAACTTATGGCTCGTTACCGGCTGTTATTTTTAATGGTTATATAGAAAAAGTGAAAAATATCAAAGGAAAACGTCTTATCCTTTTTAGTACATGCAGACTGATATCTATAAAAACATTTAGAGTATTGGAGGCAGAAATTGAAAAAAGGGGAGGAAAAGTTGTGAAGAAACAGGTTTTCAAGGGGTTTTTTAAAATAGGAATAAGGAAAGTCGAAAAATTTTCTGATGAACTCAATCAAGATTTTCCTAAATAGAATAATTTAATCAAGGAAAAAGCATTAAAATGTATCAAAACATTGAGATCTATCTAAAGATTATTGATTGGGATAAACGATTACAACGGGAAATTCCGGTTTTAAAAGAAATTTTAAATTCAATTCCTTCTAAAAACTCAAGAAAACCGCTTAAAATATTGGATATTGGATGCGGTCCTGGTATTCATTTATTAGAATTAGCGAAAATCTACCCAGATTACAGTTTTTATGGAATTGATCATGATTTCGATATGATCCAATATGCTATAGAAGAATCGAAACCAGAAGCGCATCATCTACAATATATTTCGGGAGATGTTCTTTCAGATTCATTTTTAGACAGTAATAATTTCGATTTTATCTTTTCTTTGGGTAATTCTCTAACATTGATTTGGGGAAAGTCTTCTATTGAAAGTTTATTTCGAAAAATATCAGAAAATCTAAATGAGAATGGTGTGTTATTCTTTCAAATTCTGAATGGTGACAATCCCAGAAAAGGATACAAAAAATCTAAAATAATTCAGCTATCCGATGGAATGGAAGTATTTACTATGAAGCGTTTTGAGCCGGATTTGTCTCAAAAAATCTTGAAAGTTGAATTTATCTCCTTTATTAAAAAACTCGAAGATAAGAATTATGAGCACCAAGTTAAATCCAGTGTTTGGCAACTCATTTCGACTAAAGAACTTGAGAAAATTATGCAAAAAAATAGGTTTTCAGATATTAAATTTTGGGAGAACTACTCAAAAGCACCATTACAACCAAAAATAAGTGATAGCTTACTATGTGTTGCAACAAAGAAATAAAATTTCTTTCTTAAACTCACCGTTCTCGAGAGTCTATATAATTTTAAAGAATAAGTCATTAAAAAAAGGTAGATAACAGGATTGAAAAGAAAATTCATTAGTTCTGAGAATTAAAGTGTTTTTAAAATATCAAGGTCATCAAAGATATAAATTTGAAATGAAATATTTTTTCTTACCTAACACAGCAATAACTTTTCTTTTTCCATTTCAACTATCATCATTTCAAATATTAATTCTATAATTGTTGGGTTTTTCAATTTGATCTCCATTTTTCGTTATTCTTCTTTTAATCTAAGTTTTCAAGACAGTTAGAGAGACTTTAACTAAAGTTACATTGTGATTGAGTAAATATTCTCTCAAAAAAGTTCATTAAAACACCCAGATTAACCAATTTCTTTTCTAATGCAAGTAGAAATGTTTTTATTCTTCTAAATCATACTTTACCTTAGTAAAAGGTTTAATAAATTTTGGTGTTTAGAGATGAGATCCCATAAGACATTAACTATTGTTCTATTAGTATTTTTAACTACTGTAAATTCTTCATTAATGGCCGCTACTGATACTTCACTTGTTATTGTTTTTCTTGGAGATTCGATCACTTATAGTCGGATAGAATCGGTTCATTATGACGATTGGGGGAATTATGGAGATTGGGAAAGTTATGTTGATTATTTGAAATTAAAAGAAATCTGGGGTAGTTTGAAAATTTATAATGAAGGAATACCAGCGGATATGGTTCAATGTTTTTATCCGGGGTATGAAACCCAGACTGTTGAGCAAAGAGTGACTCAACATGCACCTGAAATTGTTATGGTATTTATGGGGACTAATGATTGGAAATTACAGAATCCTGATTATTTTGAAACTGTCTATCGTTATTTGATTCAAACAATTTCTGAGCAAAATCCTAAAGCTCAGATATTATTATGTAAATTTTCTTGGGCTAATGTTTCATCTAGAAATAATTCAGTTGCTCTTGATTATTTATCTAAGATTCAAATGGTCGCTAATGAAATGAATCTTCCAATTGCTGACGTTTGGAACTTTACAGAGGGTCATTCTAAATATTTTGTAAAAAATGAAATTGGAGAGTTTTCTCATTTAAACGGTGTTGGTGCAGATGCGGTAGCAAATTATCTTGATTCTATTTTCAGAAAACATTTATTTGGGGGTCGGAATTTAAACTAGATTTCAGAAATTATTCCTTTGAATGGTTTTTAATTGAAGTCATTATTCTTATGGGATTAATAGGTGTTGTGGGTGGTAAAAAAAATTGATCCATCAATTAATTACCCAAAAGTCTGAATTCTCTACATATACTTAACCCGTTCTTGGAATTCTTCATCAGATTCCGACAAATACATGATACATTCGACCAATCCAAAGAGAGTTGGAATTCCTGTCCAACAAAATAGAAGGTACATTACCCCATTCCCAAATTTCTCAAGATAGAACTTGTGGATTCCGAATGTTCCAAGAATTAATGCGAGTATTCCTGCCACTATCTTACTTTTTTTGTTTGTAGGTGGAACATTTTGGTTAATGGTTTGTGCCATCACTGGGCGAGATGTTGGAACATATTGAGGTTGTGCATATGTCTGTTGATTAGGTTGCGCATATGTTTGTTGATTTGGAACTGACTGAATTTTCGGAGCAGGAGTGGATGCTATTGTATTCCCACAATAACTGCAAAATTTAACGTTTTCCTCTAGCTTCGAACCACAATGACTACAAAATATTGTAATTTTTTTTCACCTTAATTAGAATTATAAAATATACATGAAAAACAATAATATTAAAACATCGTTAGACCAATTTTTTTTTTTTGCTTCCAATTTAATATTAAAAAAATAGACAAAAAAAAACTGAATTTACTTAAAGTAATTCAATTTTGGCTTGGCCTTTAACAGTTAGCCATTCTCTAAAAGTGAAGGTTCCTTCATCAGTTTCTTCGGTTTTAATTCCAGATAATTCTTTTTCCTTAACCCATACTT
>JAUWPK010000144.1 GCA_030611625.1 Promethearchaeum sp.
TTTTTTTAATTTTTGTTCAATTCTTTAAAATTACTATAAAATAATTATGATAGTTATCTCTTATTATTTCTTATGCAGCAAATAATTGATTTCCAAAACACCCAAGTCATCTTTCGAGAGTATAATTTTGACCTCGATCCACCTAAAATCGTTATATATTTATATGATCAAATGAATTCTGATGAGGGAATTTTAAAATTGAGGGAAGGTGATTCATGGTTTCATGATCCTCTGATTACTCGTGTTCGATTAGTCGCTGAAATAGATGGAGACTTATATGCGACCTGTAACTTGGAAGGGTGCTTAGGTCGAACACCTAATGATAAATTTCATCTATCTTCAGTAGCTACATCCTCAAATTTTCGAGGAACGGGATTAAGTCGCTTAATGTTTAATTTTGCTTGCAAATGGGCAAAAATTCATGGAGGAAGGATGCTTTTAGTTGAAACTTGGGATACTAATCGTATAGCAAAGGCATTTTATGAAAAAATAGGATTTAAACAATATGGAATTTTACCCAACGGTCTTTCAAATCGAGAAGGAGAGGGATTTGTTGATGAAATTCTCTATTATTTCAATCTTAAATAACGAATCAAATGTAATCTCATAGATAGGAGCAGAATCATAGTTTTTTTAAACGATTATCCCTTTTTTTTTATGATATGAGTGAAATAATTACCTCTAATTTATTTCTGAAATTTTTAGAAGAGAATAATTTTTCGACAATCACTGGTGTCCCGTGTTCGTATTTCAAAGATTTGTTGATGTATCTTGATAAAGAGTATGATCAAAAAAAGATCAAACATATTTTAGCTACTCGAGAAGATGAAGCTGTTGGGATCGCTTCTGGTGTTGCATTTACCAATCGAAAAGCAATTGTTTATCTTCAAAACAGTGGTTTAGGAAATATTGGTGATGCATTAACTTCTTTAGCTCAACTATATAAATTACCTATGCTCCTTTTAATCAGTTATCGTGGTTTATTACCAGATAAGGACTTTCCTGAACATTCCATTATGGGAGAAGTGACTGAAGACTTTTTAAGAGCATTAAAAACACCTTATTGGATTCTAGAATATGAAACTTGGCAAGAAACGATGAAAGAAGCAATTTATACAATGGAAAAACTTCAGTCGCCAGTTGCACTTTTAGTTAAAAAAGGAGTGTTAAGCTTATGAAAGGATACGAGGTAATTGAAAAAATAAAAGGCTATATTAATGAAAGGGATATGATCGTAAGTTCAACTGGGAACATCAGTCGAGAAGTATTTCACATTTTAGATCAACCTCAAGTATACCTGCGAGGTTCGTTGGGTTTACAAATTTCCGTCGGATTAGGAATAGCAATAGAAGAGAAAAAAAGAAAAGTTTTAGTTATTTTAGGTGATGGTAGTCTTTTAATGGGAATGGGTTCAATAATAACTTCTTCATACTATAAACCATCTAATCTGAAGATTTTAATCTTAGATAATGCGAAATACTTCACAACTGGAGGTCAAAAAACTGTATCTTCAGCTATTAACTTTACAAAATTTTTGGGATCATTAGAAGCAAGCTTTAAGATTTCTAAGAATGCTTCAGAGGAAAGCATAAATCAAGATTTAACTAAATTTATTAACTCAAAAGGTTTTTCAATCCTTCACCTAAAAATAGAATCAGGAAAAAAAGCCTTATCAAACATCACTTGGCATCCAGAGGAGATAACAAAGCGAATAAAGAAGAAAATTATATAATTATGTCATCAATTGTGGCATAAAAAGTTCTTCTTCTTCTTTTTCTTCTTCAACGTAGGGGAAAGCAAATAAAAGGTAAAGAAAAATGAAAAAAATAATATTAAGCAGTAATTTCTGTTTCTAGTGGATATCTCTTTCTAGTATCGAAAATATTGCTTAGGATTAGCCCAAAACTTTTAATAACAGCTATAAGTAATTTGAAAGATTGTTTTACAACTTCAAGAGCTAACATGAATGAAGCTTTGACTAACTGATAAACAAGGGCAAATACTCCATAAGTGATCAATCCAATTCCAATCAGAATTAAAATCTGAAATAATAAATTCAAGCCAAGGAATTGTTCTTGAACCTTAAGGAACAATTCCACAAAATCGGAATAATTATAGTAATACATTTTTTTTTTCTCCAATAATAGTTTCTAATTTAATATAATCATATTATATTCCTAAACGTTCTAGAATCCAATTATTATCATGTAGACCGATTATTGGCGATTTTTCCCTAATTATTTTGTATTATTTATAGTTGAATTTGAAGTTCTTTTGTAGTTATTGTTAAGTTATATTGAGGTAGGTCTCTTTATATGCAATAAAAATTGAAAAAATTAAATCCTGCAGGCGCGGAGTTTGATTACTCTAAAGTAATTTATTGATTTCACGTAAAATTATTTTCAAATCATCTGAAAATTTAGATGCATGGTTAAATATCTTTTGAGGTTCAATTTCAATATATTGGTGCACGAGAATATTTCTGAATTTTTTTAATTCCCGAAGTTTATCAACGGAAGGTAATTTTTCTTCAAGAAGATCTAATATATTTGTTTCAGAATTCGGAATTCCTAAATTTAAGTATCCTACAAGTTGAATACATATATCCATTATTGCTTCAATTTCAATCTGTAATAGTCTTTCAGTTGCTAGTTGAATAGTACGATTATTAATGTATAACTCGATATTTGAAGGAATTAATTCTTCCAACAATCGTAAATTTGTTTGAATAAAAGCAATTCGATTAATTATCCTATCATATGCCATCTCGTATCACTTCCAGAAATAAACCATATCTTTTATGAAAATCATCCCATTCTCTAATAATATTAATAAAAACATCAAAAATAATTTGATAATCTTTATAGAATAGAAGCTTCCCTTTAATAGCATCTTTTTGAATGTAAACTGGCAATTCATGGAGAAAATGAATATCAAATTCTTCTTTTGCTTCTATCATATATTTAAGTTCATCAATGAATGGGATTTGTTCAGGAAATGCGATTAATGCAATATCAATATCATTATAATTATTTGATTTAATTGCACTCCCATACAATACCATTGCTAAAATATTCGGATCATCTTGAAGTTGTTTAATATAAAATTCTAACTTTTGTTGATGCAACGGTGTCAATTCCATTATATAATATTTAGAGACAGCCCATTTAAATCCATTATGTTTAATTGAATTAAAAGTACTTTTGTTGTTCTTGTTAAGTCATATTGAGAAAGGTCTTTAAAAGCAACAAAAATTGCTTCTTCTACATCAGATTGAGCTTTAGGTATCGGAGGATTCTTAACTGTAAAATCTCCTATTACTTTCATAAAATAATCGACCAGAACATAATGATATTCATATTTTTCACTACCTTCTTGATCTATACGATCAATTACACCTGCTAATTTAACAATTTGAAGGTTTAATCCTGTTTCTTCTTCACATTCTCGAAGTGCACCTGTTGGCGTCGGTTCTCCCAATTTTAAATGACCTCCAGGTATTGCCCATTTCCCAGCGGATGGATTATATTTTCGTTTAATTAGTAAAATTTGATTATTCCATATAATTACTCCGCCTACACCTACATGTGGGCGAACGGGGTAATGTCTAAGATCATACATTCTTTTTTGTTTGGGTGTAAATTCCTCGAATTTCATATTAGAAGATTATATCGTAAATAGGAAAAAATTATTGATTTAAAATATAGTGTTTGAAAGTTCAACAATTTTAAAGAATGGAAAAAAATTAAAGTCTCAACAATCGAGTAATTTTTTAAAGAGAAGATCAATTTTTGGGTGATTTTTTAATATAAACTCATTTTGATATGATAATACAATAGATACAACTTTTTCTATTGCATCATGACCATTTAAACGCCCAAGTTCTATAAACTTCTTTTGAAGGAAAAATTTATCATCTTCTTCTAATAATAATGGTTGAATTTCATTTTCAATTTCAGCTAAAATTAACAATATATTTTTATCATTTCTGTTAGGTTCATATGAATTTTCAACCAAAAGCTTCAAACTTTCGATTGTAACTTTAAAAAATTCATAATATGACTTGATTTCAGGATATTGAATTTTAAACTGTGTTCTTTTCTTAAAAAGAAAGAGTTCTTCCCAATAAAAAGGATATTTAAGTATATATGGATTTAATAATTTATTAATTATGAGAGTTAATATACCGAATTTTTCTTTTTTTGAAAGTTGACCATTACTAAAATCTTGGAGTGTTTTCTTAAGTAATACATCTTTTACACTTTCTTTCTGCTTTTCTAGGTTTAATTCTTTAAAAAAATAAGTTGTACTACGTGATAAATCTGTTTCTGACAATGAAAGCATTGGAATTATCGGGCATCCAAGGTTAAAATAAAATGAAGATATCATTTGAGGACAAGGAACCAAGAAATCATATTTCTTAGAACCATAAATAAATGGAACGCGCATTTGAGATTCTTTATAATAATCTTGCATTAAAACTACACAATGATTTTGTTTTAAGTGATTTCTAATTGTATCTTGTAAATGATTGAAATTACTTGATATTACTACGTCTATATTATCCCATTTCTTTGCGATCTCTCTAAAAATGAATTCTTTTGAAGGTGAAGAAAGCATTACCATAAATATTTTTTGTTCTTTGTTATTTATCATTACTTTTTGATTAAGTAAAAAACTAATGGGGTTGATTGGTTGCCCTACATGAATTGAAGGTATTAACACGCCTTTTTCCTTTTGTAATGCTTTAACAATATGATTAAATCCATGAACTTTTGTAAATTTATTAATATTTTTTCTTGTATGAGCAGGTAAAAGAAATGTAATTATGAAAAAGATTTCAATATTAAATGATATAAATCGATCTGCCCATTTATTAGTATTAACATCCTTTAAAAAGTCAGTAGGATATAAAAATTTCCAAATTCGATGTAGTTTTCGATATACTTTTACTGCATTCATCTTACCGAGTATCATTGCGATTATTCTTAATCCTAAAAAAGATATTTTATCAAACCCTCTATATAATCGATTTTTATATACAAAGTGAGTAAACCTAAATAAGAGATTATAATCAGTAAATTCTTTTTGCAATTTCATGTTATCTTTTTTACTAAGAGTTCGGTTTTCATTTATCGCAGAGGCCATTATATATCTCCAATTTTAAATCTATCTTAATCAATTAAATTAATTCTTTTATTTAATCTTGTCTAATCTACATATATTCTATGATGATCTATACAAAGTTCTATGATGATCTATGCAATATTCTATTTATTTGAATTAAATATCTTGAATTACGTGTTTTAGTATGGAACTTTTCTATGATTAAAAATGAATTGTTCAATTTTCAAAAGAATTAGGTGATATGAATTAATACTAAAGAAAAAGACCAGGAAGTTATACGAAGATATGAAGAATTAAATCATTATCCAAGAATTTTTGATTGGCTAGATCGTTGGGCTGAGGAAATTCCAGATAAAACAGCAATTATTGAATATTATTCCGATGAGAAAATTACATGGAAAGAATTTGCATCAATGACAAAATTATATGCTGCAAAACTTCTAACCATGGGAATTAAAAAGGGAGATATCGTAGCAACAAGTTTAACTTATCTAAAAGAACACGCATTTTTGATGTATGCATGTGCTCGTATAGGTGCAATTATTGCAATTTTAGATTTACGGCTAAAAATGATGGAAATTGATAGACATTTCTATAATATAAATCCTAAAGCATATTTTTCTCATGGAAAAACACCCTTTGCTGATTTTCGGCCAAATTTAAATATGATGATTAAGAAATTTGGAAAGAAAAATGGAGGAACATGCGAATTATTTGTTCAATTCCAAAAAGAATCGGATTTAGTTGTTGATGGGGCAATGAGTTTTGGTAGTTTCATGAAGGATGTCAAATTTGATTTTAAAGATCTTGAAAAAGCTCAAAAACTTGTAGGAAAACGAGATCCAATCTTAATTCTTTTTACTACGGGAAGTACAGGTTATCCAAAACCAGCTTTAATTTGTAGTGAAAACATTTTAATGCAAAATATCGGATATAAAGTAGCTTGGGACGTTAATGAGAATGATACAATGCTTGTTAATCTCCCTCCAAGTCATGTTGGAGGTTCTACAATTCAATTTATGGGGCAAGTATATAGTCGTGGAAAAGCTTGTCTTCTTCCAATATATAATCCTGTTCATAGTTTAGATGCTATTCAAAAATATAAGATAACCTTCGTTGGGATGATTCCTGCATTATATTCTTTAATGTGGCGGGTTCCGAATTATAAGAGTTATGATCTTTCTTCTCTTCGATTTGCAATTGTTACAGGTCAAACTGTTACTAAGGAATTCTTGAAAAAACTTAAAGAATTTTGTCCAAATTTTGGAACTGCATTTGGTTTAACAGAATTAGGTGGAGTATGTACATTTTGCCCTTATCATATGACTATTGATGAAGTTCATAGCACTGCAGGTTTTGAATCTCCAATATGTCCAATTAGCATACGAGGCCCAATGAAAGAGGATGGTTCTGCCGGTGAAGAAAAAGCTCCGGGAGAAATTGGTCATATGACATTTTCAGGACCACAACCTTTTTTGGGTTATTTGCATGATGAAGAAAATACTAAAAAAACGATTTCTACAGATGGTTTTTGTTACACAGGAGATCTTGGCTCTTATGATGAATCAGGGCTCCATTTTACTGCAAGATTTAAGAATATTATCAAACCTAAAGGCTATCAAGTATATCCAAAAGAAATAGAAGATTTTATACATAATAAATTGAGAAATAAAATTTCAGTTGTTGGAGTTGTAGGGGCTCATCATGATGTTTTTAATGAAGGCGTTATCGCATTTGTAGAAAAAAATCCAAATGTTGAATTAGAAACTGAAGAAATTGAAAAATTTCTGCCAGAAATCGCGTCCTATAAACGTCCACTCCATATTGAAATAATTGAACCTAATCAAATGCCTTTAAATCGAACCAAAAAGGTTGATTATATGGTATTGCGAAAACGTGGAACAAAACTTGTCGGAAAACTTCGTTCTAATGGTGGATGGGATTCTAATTAAGTTTAATAAAATTTAATGATTTTTCCTTATTTTTTATCTTGTTTTAAATTCCTTTATATAGAATGTCTTGAAGCTACAACATGTGGGTGTATAGGAAAATGCCGTAGATTATGTTGTAATTTTTGCTCAGGTGTAAAATGATTCGAACTCATAAGAGAAAAACTAATCTAAAATTGATAAAATTATAGATCTTGGTGTAAATTTAGGTATGGGTAATTTACAGTTTGATAATTTAATAATAAGGAATTTCAATTTTTGCTTCTTTTGACATAAGTCCATTATTCATACATGTTTAAATGAAAGATATTCTTTAATCAGAAGTAAAATGGCGATACATATTAAAAAAATAGCAACTTCTTACTATCCAATTTAATAATAATTTCCTCGGATTAGTTGTTATTTCCTGAAATGAGTGGGATCATTTTTAAATACCAAAACTCAGATGTAACAAAATGAGAATCGAACAGTTAACCTCTAAATATCTATCCACGTTTAAATCCATTATCCAAGCTCAACCTGAACGATATTACTTTTTTCAATTAGATCGAAAAATATATCCTAACATTATCGAAATTCAACTCATCATAAGTGATTCGGAACAAATTTGTGGAATGATTGGATTATATCGTGAGTGGAACTCCATCAGAATTGCGGGAGAAAAAAACGCTATTGAAACCATCTTACCAGAAATTAATCTAAATCTGGGGGAAATTTTTTTCCCTAAAGATCTTGAGTCAATTGTTCTCAAAAGAATGTCTTCGCCTTTTACTCGGACAGATCACATTAGACTTATTTACAATGAACGTTCTACTCAAAAAAATAGGAATCTTCCTGACAATATTCAGAAATTCACGTCACAAGATATATCTACAATTCAATCGGTGCTATCAAGAGCTGATCCGGAAATTTGGGGGTCTTACATTCCTAAATTCGATGAAAATCGTTTTTGGTATGGGATAAGGAATAACCAGAAGAAAATTATTACTGTTGTAGGGGGTTGGAATGAATGCAATATAAGCTTTTTAATTTGTGTTGCTACAGATCCTGATTACCAACGCCAAGGATATTCATCCATATTATTTAATTCATTCCTACCTTATCTCATGGCTGATTCTCAGCAAGTAATGGTGGAAACTCTTGTTAATAAAACAGCTGCTAGAAAATTATATGCACATTTGGGTTTCACAACAATGTATGAATATATTGTGTTTCATGTGAATATGAAATGATTCAAATACTACCTAAAAAATCACAGTGAAGCAGTAAGAAGAGAATATAAGGAAAAAATAAAAGATTAAAAAAAAAATTACGCACCCAATTTTAAATCAGTTCCACAAGCAGAACAATAAACTGCATTTCTTTCGTGTTTGGAGCCACATAATGGGCAAAAGCTTGAGTTTTCATCAGAAGTTGCCTGCTGTCATCATATCGTTCCCAGCGCGAAAGAGGAATAGTCAGTCGAGCAGCAATTTGCGGGTTAA
>JAUWPK010000165.1 GCA_030611625.1 Promethearchaeum sp.
TACAAACTGGAAGTGTGATTTATATTTTAGATATCCTTCAACATGGCGGTGTTGATAAAGCAGGTCATCAATGGAATCCAATTGCTCAAATAGTGGAAGGATCTAAATTTCAATTATATGAAATAATTTTGAATAAATCAAAAATTGTGAATAGAAAATTGCAAGAAAAAATTATTGTAAGTGAAAATCAGAATGTTTTTGATAGAATTCAAAGAAAAATTAAATATACTGAATTAACACCTACTTCAAGTTCAACACTAGATTTAGTAATCGGACAATATGTTAATGAAAATGAGCCCAGATTTATTGATTTTATAAACAAATCTGGACCTATAACAATCAAAAGGCATTCCTTAGAAATTTTGCCTGGAATTGGGAAAAAATTGATGTGGGAAATAATAAATAATCGAGAAAAGCCACCTTTTGAGAGTTTTGATGATTTACACTCCAGAGTTCCTGGATTTAAGCCGGTTGAGACATTTACTAAAAGAATTATTGAGGAAATTATGGATGATGAATTAAAACACTATTTATTTGTCAAACGATTTCGCAAGCGCTATTAATAATATTTTCAAAAATTTTTTAATATCACAATTTTGGAGAACAATTCAGTGCCATTTTATTCCAAATCACAACTTTTGCCTAAATTAGAAGAATTGAATGTGCGTTTAGATAAAAAACGAGGGCAATGTTATCTAGTTGATGAAAATATTGCTAATTATATCATCAAAGAAGTGGAAATTAATGAAAATAAGGATATTATATTGGAAATTGGTTCTGGTTTAGGGACTCTCTCTGATTCACTGGTTAGAAGTGGGAGGAGGGTTTATTTAATAGATAATGATGAAAAAATAACAAAATTCCTATATACTCATCTAAAGTCAAAGTATAACGTAAAATTAATTGATTTATCATCTGATTCGATTGATTTTGAGCAATTCTCGGATGTGAAAGTTATTATTATTAATGGAGATGCCATAAAAGTCCCATTTCCGGTAGTTACCAAAATCGTTGGAAATATCCCGTATCAAATCTCAGCACCTTTAATTTTTAAAATTATTGATTCATGGGATATAAATAAATTAAAAAAGTGCATTTTGATGATTCAAGATGAATTTGCTAATAGACTAATTGCAAAAGTAAATTCCAAAAACTATTCTCGTATTAGCGCAGCTGTGGGGCTCTACCTTAACATTAAAAAAATTAAAATGGTTCCTTCTTCTTGTTTTTTCCCTAAACCTCGTGTTACTTCTGTAATTATTGAATTGACAGCAAAAAATTCTTTATCAAGTGATTCTCCCGAAAATATATTCCGAAAAGATTATTTGTCATTTTTAAGGGGAGTTTTCCCATTTAAGAACAAATCATTGCGAAATGCAATTTCATTTTTCTTAAAAAATGATGAGAATGCTGCAAACCAATTTAAATATTTCAAAGAAATCATAAAAAACCCAGAATCATATCTTTTTATTAATAAAAAGCTTAGAAGATTTAGCCCCCAGCAACTTTTTAATATTATGCTCTATGGATCTACAGGAAAAAGTGACATACTACAGGAGTTTAAATTGGATGAGTTATGATTTTTCGAAATATGAAATTATTAAATATTTTGGAATAAATATGGCAATTCCTGAACAAGTTTATTCTCCGCATGATGATACTGATTTAATTTCTGAGTTTATGCTTGAATGGATTAAAAAATTTGATAGCACTAAAGAAAATTTAAGGTTAAAACCAATTCGAATTCTAGAAATTGGTTATGGTCCTGGTACAATTTCACTTCTTATTATTTCTCATTTATTAAAAAATAAAGTAAATTTTTATCACGCTGGAACTGAGATTAGCCCATTAGCAGTGGAAACTGCGAATTATAATGCTAAATTAAACAAGCTCGAAAGTTTAGTTAACTTTTTGGACGGTAATCTTTTTGAACCTCTAAATACAAAGGAATTAAACAAACCTTATGATCTAATTCTTTTCAATCCTCCATATCTTCCAAGTGAACCTGATATAATTAATGAATCAAATCGACAATTAATAGATCTTGCATGGGATGGAGGATCCAGCGGAAATGAAGTGTTATTGGAGTTTTTAAATCACCTTTCTCCATATCTTAGAAATAATGGAGAAATATTATTCATAACTTCCAGTTTAGTAAATAAAAAAGCTATAGAACAAGCTTTAGAAACTCAAAATATTCAAATTTTGGAACAAAAAACTAAACATGTCTTCTTTGAAGACATAATATTGTATCATTGCAAAAAGTAAATGTTTTTATTTCTTAAGAATAAAATAAAAATGTGAAAATTGTATGGTAAAATTACCTAAACATCTATTTTGTTCAAATTGTGGTACTATGCTTCCAAAAAATTTAATGAATTCATTAGTTTTAGGGGAAATTGCTTACTGTGAAGGTTGTGGTCAAAAATTTCAACTTAAAATTACAAATGTCGAATCTGAAGCTAAGAGGACACCATTAATTGACTGGGAAAAAACTGGTGTAGATTTACAGCAAAATATGGAAAAACTCGGAAAAAATATTCAAAAGGTAACAAAAGTAGTTGTACGTAAAAGTATTAAGACCGCACAGAAAGTAGGAGAAGAAGTCAAAAAATTTGGAAAAGAAGTTAAAAAATTTATAGAAGAAGATTGAAAGCTATTAAATAAAAATTAAATAATTTCAACCCATTTCAGATTTTGATACTATATCAATAATTTTTTTTGTCTCTTCCGCTAAACTGGGAGGTAGAGGGCTTGTATCAACATCTAAAAATCCACTCACAATTAAATTTATTGCCTCATCTTCAGTTAAACCACGGCTCATCAGGTACTCAATGTGATCGTCGCTAATTTTACCTACCGATGCTTCATGGGTTAAAGTTACTTCTGGATTTTGAGCAACTATAGCTGGAATGGAATCAACTCTGGCAGTTGGAGAAAGAAGTAATGCAGAACAATCAATATGGCCAGTTACATCCTTTCCATCCCCAATAATTTTCCCTCGTGCAATTACATGAGAATTATCCACAGCCAATACGCGCGAAATAATTTCTGCTTTGCTACCCTCTCCAATTAGGTGTGCAGTTGCTCCTATATCATAATAACTCTCTCCTTTTGCGTATATTAAAGTCTGTCCAAAATATGAAGCATTTTTTCCAATAAGCTTAATTGAAGGATTGGTTTGGAGATTTTTAACTTCGGACATTACTACATAGAAATTGGAAAATTTTGCGTTCTCTTCAAGAATAATTCCTGTTCTAGGTCTAACTTTTGTGGTTTCAGTCCAATTATGAACCATCGTAAAGGATATTTTCGCATCTTTTTTAGCGTAAAATTCTGATACACCCAAATGAATTGCACTTTTTGCGCCAGTATGTGCAGTACATCCAGTTATTATATCTAATTGAGAGCCAGGTTCTGCTATTATTATATTGTGTACTACTTGTTTTAACCCAGGAAAAGGGGGGATAAAAAGACATGATTGTAATGGAAAAATTGTTTTTTGGCCAGCAAGAGCGTGAATAAAATATCCATCCGTAATCTCATTTATTGCAGCTTCAGTAGTAAATTTATCTTTATCTGAAGAAACTGCTTTCCAGAAATAGTCTTGTAAGTTTAGCTTTCCATCCGAACCATCATATATTTTTAATGCTTCTTTAAGGGGCATCAACTCTATGCCTTGAACTTTACTAACACATAAATCAGGTTTATTTCCCGATTGAAGAAAAATCCCACTTTTATCAGAATCAACTTCAATTCCAACTTTTTTCATGGAATTTCTTAATTCATCTGGGATTTCTTGTTCTGATTTGTAAAATTTGCTGGTTTTTAAGTCTTCGATTTTATAATCGTTAAGATCTATATCATCGTCAGCTTTATCTTTATCTATCATAATGTGAAATCGACCTCTTCTAATTTTTCAGTGGAATCGATGCAAGAAATGCACTCTCTGCATTTTTCAAAGCCATTTTTCATTACTCCATTAATTATCTGCTTTGGATTGCCAGAACAAAGAATTTTTCCATCCATTACAATATGTGCTCGAGTAATATGACCTAAAAATTTTAAAATATAACCTAAATGAGTTATAATTAATCCTGATTTCTCTTGTTTTGAAGGAACTTTGTCCCTATCTAATAATTCCCGCATTATACTTGCAATAATCTCAACATTCTCAACATCAACACCGCTATCGGGCTCATCAAACAAAAGAAATTCAGGTTGCATCACCATCATTTGTAATATTTCTGAACGTTTGATTTCACCACCACTAATGCCCGTATTTACATCACGTTCCAAATAATCTTTTGAAAATTTCAGTCTTTGGGCTAAACTATCCATATATTCATCCAAATCTGAATCACAAGCATTTTCAGTTGTTTCCTTAGTAAACATATTACGTTTTTGGTCACAGACTGTAAGCAGTTTTGAAAGTTTAACACCATTTATTTCTGGTGGATGTTGAAATAAAACACCAATTCCTTTTGAAACTCGTTCAGAAATTGATAAATTAGTTATGTCCTCTCCCTTGAAATAAATTTTTCCGCTTTCAACAACATACTTTTTAAACCCAAGAATACTTTTAATCAAAGTAGTTTTACCTGCCCCATTGGGCCCTAAAAGGACATGAACTTCACCTTTATTAATATTGAGGTCGAAATCTTTAAGGATTTGATGGTTATCTACTCGTACAGTCAAATTTTCAATGCGTAATATATTATTCATGAAGAATCATAATTTTTTTTTTGATATTACAATATTCATTCAAAATTATTTGATCAAAAATAAGTTATTGAATTGCTATTTAAATAAATAATTAAAAAATTTTTGTCGGTGTTATTTCTTATATACAGGATTTATATTATTACATTAGTAATTTTTCGTAAAAAAAATTATAAATACAACCCGCTTAGATTAAATACGTAAAAAGATTCTGAACTTGTTCCCTTTTAGGACAATATTCGGATAAAATCAAAACAAAACAAAGATGAAATAAATGGTTCAATCAATCATTCCAAGCAATAACAATGAAGAAAAAAAAATTTCCATTCGCGATATTTTCCCCAGACATATTAAGAACTCTCGAGGTGATCTTAAGCCTTTTGATCCAGATAAATTAGTAGAAAGTTTGAATAAAGAAACAGGGTTAGATTGGAACGAATGTATTAAAATAGTTAAAGATTCGTTAAAAAAAATTACAATTTTAGGCCTAAAAACAATTCAAACTTCAATGATCCGAGAAATAATGTGTTTGGAATTAATGGCCAGGGATTACATTAAAGAAAGAAATATATACGCCAAATTAATTCTCTCAAGCGTTCTAAAATTTAAATTGAATGATTCTTTCATTGAAAATTTCAAAAATAAGCAACCAGAATGGGGACCTCTTGGGTATATTACATATAAACGAACTTATTCACGTTTAATTGAAAATGAAAGTCGTACTGAAGAATTCTATGAAACTATTCGTAGAGTTGTTGAAGGTGCTTATTCTATTCAAAAAGAACATTGCTTTAAATTGAGTCTACCTTGGATCCCAGAAAAGGCCCAGAAATCCGCCCAGACTATGTTTGAAAAGATTTGGAATTTTAAATTTATTCCTCCTGGCCGAGGGCTTTGGATGATGGGCACAGAATTCATCGATAAACACGGCAGTATGGCACTTAACAATTGTGGGTTCTGTTCTACTGAAGATATTGATATCAAAAAGACTAAAGCCTTCGAATGGTGCATGGATGCACTTATGTTGGGCGTGGGAATTGGGTTCGATACTAAGGGTGCTGGAAAACAACTAATTAAAGAACCAAAGAATGAAACCTTCATTTTTGAAATTCCTGATTCAAGAGAAGGTTGGGTTCATGCACTTCGATACCTATTACTAGCATATTTTGATGGAGATCCAATACCGGTTTATAATTTTTCAAAAATTCGTCCTGCTGGTACATTAATTCGAGGATTTGGTGGTGTTGCGTCCGGTCCTGCTCCTTTACAGGAAATGTTGGATAGCCAAAAACAACTACTTGATAGGAGAATAGGTTCATCATTAACTTCAGTTGATATTGTTGATATGATGAATCTTATTGGTAAATGTGTTGTTGCTGGAAATGTTCGAAGATCAGCTCAAATTGCTTTGGGTTCAGCCGATGATGAAGAATATATTAAATGTAAACAGGATAAAGAAGCATTATATCATCATAGATGGGCGAGTAATAATAGTATTATTGGAAAAAAGGGGATGGATTATTTTAAAATTGTTGATGGTATTGCAAAAAATGGAGAACCCGGTATTATTTTCCTTGAAAATGCACAAAATTTTAGCAGGATGGGATTTGAACCAGATTATAAGGATAAAAAAGCGGTTGGAGTAAATCCTTGCGGAGAACAAACACTTGAGAGCTTCGAATTATGTTGTCTTGTGGAGACTTTCCCTTCTAGGCACGATTCCTATGAAGAATTTGAAGAAACGCTCAAATACGCCTATCTCTATGCAAAAAGTGTTACTTTGGTAAACACACATTGGAACGAAACAAATGCAGTAATGGGTAAAAATAGAAGGATAGGAACGTCCCAAACTGGAATTATCGATGCTTTTGCTAAACACGGGAGAAGAACTATTTTAGATTGGAGTGATAAGGGTTACAATTATTTACGTAAATTAGATGAGAATTATTCTGATTTTTTCTGTGTTCCACAATCTATTAAGATAACGACTGTTAAGCCAAGTGGAACTGTCAGTCTTTTAGCGGGAGTTTCTCCAGGAATTCATTATCCCCATGCAGAATATTATATTCGACGTATTAGAATCTCAAATAAATCTAGTTTAGTTGATTTACTTAGAGAAGCCAATTATCCGATTGAAAAAGATGCTTATTCTGATAATTCAATGGTCGTTGAATTCCCCATTCACGAGGATAATTTCCTACGAGCAAAAAAAGATGCAACTATGTGGGAGCAGTTAGCAAATGCTATAGATTATCAACACTATTGGAGCGACAATCAAGTATCAATCACTGTAACCTTCCAAGAACACGAAATATCCAGTATTCCATATGCATTAAGTTTCGTTGAAGATAAAATAAAGGGTTTAAGCATGTTGCCATTAACTGAATCTGCATATAAACAAATGCCATATTAAACCATTTCACAAGAAGACTTTGAAAAGAGGATCTCTGAATTAAAACCAATTAAAATGTGGAAAACTACTGAAAAAAGTGCTGGAACTGTTTATTGTGATGGGGATAGCTGTCAAGTAATTCCTGAAACGGAACTTATTAAAGAAGATTAGAACATTTAAATTTAAATTTAGATAAAAAGAAAAACATTTTTTGATTTTTTTTCTTATATTATACCATAATGACTAATATCTCATATGAAGAATTTAATTCTTTAGATATAAGGGTGGGCACAGTTTTAGAGGTGGAAGAGGTTCCTAAATCACGTAATTTATTAAAAATGCAAGTGGATATTGGTGAAGAAAAGCCTCGTCAAATAGTTTCTGGAATCAAAAATTGGTATAGTGCAGAAGATCTTATAGGATCCAAAATTGTAGTATTAGTTAACTTAAAACCTAGAAAAATTATGGGAATCGAGAGTAAAGGAATGCTTCTTGCGGCTGATGTCGATAATACGGCAGTTCTTCTTAAAATTGATGAAAATTATGTTGATAAAGTTAAACCAGGTTCGAAGGTTGGTTAAATATGAGTGAAATTAAATCAAATGTGCTTTGGTTATATATAAAAAATGGTGAACCTCATCCTCTGGGACTAAATTCAATTGGTAAATATAAGGATATATTATCACCTATTATTGAGACAAAATTCACTACT
>JAUWPK010000217.1 GCA_030611625.1 Promethearchaeum sp.
GGATATAAGCGGAAGTGAAACATTTGTGCGAATTTCTGGTGGAATGGTTGTGAAAAGTGACCGAGATGAAGCAAAACCATATGCAGCGATGCAATGTGGGTCACGAGCAGCCCAAACTCTAAAGGACAAAGGCATTGGTGGAATTCATATCAAAGTACGTGCACCGGGAGGTCGTTTAGCGAAGACGCCAGGACCAGGAGCACAAGCCGCAATCCGAGCACTTTCCAGATCTGGTTTACGAATTGGTAGAATTGCCGAAGTTACACCTCAAGCTCATGATGGTACACGCCGAAAAGGCGGAAGAAGAGGGCGAAGAGTCTAAAATTTTTTTTTATTCTCTAAAACATAACTTTTTTTTTCATGTACTTTGCCTTATCTTTTTTTAATATTAATTATTTAAGGATTTTGAGCCCGTTTGCTGTTTTGAACGAGAATTTTTGAGATATTTTTAGTAAAGTTGGATTTTTTGATGGGAGCGAGTTTTCAAGCAATTTTCTAATGTCGTGGTCTGCTTCATGTATAAGGCGTTCGATTTGATGGTTGGGGAGGCTTTCTGGATTAGAAATATATCTTTGAGCAAGTTGATAAACCGGAATTTTAAAATATTTATATAATTGAGTGATTTTATCAGGATAAAACCATTTATCTTTAGTCTTCCAGTATTCATTTTCTTTATGGATCTTCCATTCTACTAGACTCATGAAATAAGATCGTTACATTTCTTCTAAATTAACGTGATATTTTTCAAATGTCTCAATATGATTTGGATTTTCACAATTAGCAATTTCACTGAAGATTTCAGCACTCCAATTTTCTTCAAGGTATATTCCTCCAAGTGATCCTTTGGAATCACTTTAATTTTTTTTAAAAAAATTTTTTAAAAACCTTTTCTTCTAAATTATTTAGCACCAACAAAAATTCAAATAGGGTTAACTATGAAAAAGACTAAAAAAATAATATTTTTACTCACTTTAATCTTCACTTTTAATACTGGAATTTTCGCATATTATTATCCTATGAAATCTGGATTAATTTCTAAGAATTTTCAAACCATAAAGGAAGAGAAAAATATAGAAAAAAACGATCCAGTATCATCTAAAACTTCAATAAATGTTGAAAAAACTGCAGATATTCTTCTGGGGTATAATCGAAAGGTAAAGGTAATTGAATCGATAGCATATATAGCAAGTGAAACTAGTGGACTTAGAATTCTTAACGTTTCCGACTCAACATCTCCGACAGAATTAGGGAGTTATATTGATTATGACGGAAGAGCATACGATGTTTTTATTTCTGAATCATTAGCATACTTAGCATATGGTGATGAAGGTTTAAAAGTTATTAATATCTCCGACTCAACATCTCCTACGGAGATAGGAAACTTCGATGAGGATGGAAGTGCACGTAGTGTTTATGTTATGGAATCATATGCTTACGTAGCATGTTATGACGGTGGTTTAAAAATAATTAACATTTCCGACCCAACATCACCCGAAAAAGTGGGGCAATTCGATGATTATATTGGATATGCATCAGATGTCTTTGTTTCTGAATCTTATGCGTATTTGATAGATCATAGTTTTGGTTTGGTTGTAATTGACGTTTCCGACCCAACATCACCCGAAAAAGTAGGTATATTCAATCATTACGGTTTTATGTATGATGTTTTTGTTTCTGGGTCATATGCTTACTTGGCTGCTCATTCTAATGGATTAATGATTATTGATGTATCAGACCCAACCAGTCCCTTCAAAGTGGGACATTTTGATGACGGAGGATATGCGCATGGTGTATATGTTTCGGGATCATATGCTTATGTAGCCGATGGTTTTGATGTTTTGGAAATTATTGATATATCTGATCCGACTTCACCACAAGAAGTGGGGCAATACTTTGAAAATAATACTCATGCATGGAGTGTCTATGTTTCTGGATCTTATATTTACTTGGGAAATTCTGGCATCAGTTTTCAGATTTTACATGTTACTGAAGTTGAAACTGCAATATTAAATGTCACTCCTGAAAATAGAACTATATGGAATGCTGATTATCCCCATTACATCAATTGGCAATGTTTAGGATACATTAAAAAGGTTAATATCGAGTTATATAAAGATGGTCTTTATGATAAAACAATTATTACGGATTTTTTAAACTATGGGTCATTTCATTGGACAATTCGTTCAAGCATAGACGACTCTACAAATTATCAATTAAAAATTATAGATGCTAATGACTCATCTGTATTCAATTATAGTACTAATTTCGAAATTTTCACTAATACAATTACAATAACTACTCCAAATAACTCATCTTCATGGGAGGCAAATTCTTCTCATTATATCTATTGGGAATCCACTGGATACACTTCTACAGTTAATATCGAATTGTATAAAGATGGAGTTTTTGAAACAAAAATCCAAACAGAAGGTGTAAATAATGGTTCTTATAATTGGAAACTCCCTGCAGATCTTAATAGTTCCAAAAACTATCAAATAAAAATTACTAATTCAACCGATAATAGTATTTATGGAATTAGCGAAAATTTTGAAATTTTAGCCCTCGATAAACCCTCAATATCTGGATATAATCCGATTTTGATATTGACATCCATCTTTGGTATTTCAGTTATTATAGGGAGCAAAAGAAGTAATAACACAGCCAATAAGAAAAAGAAAAATCAATAAAACAAAAAGCGGTCGCAACTAAATCCACTGAACTAATGATCCTTTAGAATCACTTTAACAATTTTTTCTTTAATGAAGGGGCAACTTAGGGGCTAACACACCAAACTGATGCGTAAAAGAAGTAACCCTAACCAATAATGAAAAAATTTAGAAAGAAATCCAGAAAATCATATATTGTGATTTAGATATCTGGAAACAGCATATTAACTACCTTTTATGAAAAAATAAGAAATCCAATAAAAAACATATAAAAACTCGCTGAATCAAAGGATGGGAAATGTCTATCAGAAAAATACTTTAACAATAAATCAAAATGGTCACGAATGGGAGCCTACTCCAAGTATATTAAAATATGAATCATGGAAATGGAGAGATTAATCTAGAAACCCGTTTTTCATTATTATAATAAATATTGTGCTGAGATAGAATAATTTAATATTTAAGGAATCTTTCTCAAACAATAGGAAATGGCACATAATCCAATTAATCAAAAATTATCTTCAATTTCTCAAAGACAACAAGTTGGATTAGAATGTTATGTAACTGATACACCACCTCTCGGAGGTAGAGTTAAAGCAGACATTAGTGATTTTATCGTGCGAGAAATATTGCCATCTGGAGAGATTTTAAGCACCTTTGAAAATGAAAAATCAAATTCAAATCAGAGTTTTGAACCTGGAAAAGATAGATATACAACATTTACTTTAATCAAAAAAAATACAGATACAATAATTGCTGCGAAAAATCTTGAAGGATATCTTAAAGTACCTTTAAAATTTATAAAATGGAACGGTATTAAGGACCATTCGGCAATTACGGCTCAAAAATTTTCGGTTAAAGGAAATCATCTAGCTAAATTAAATAATTTTAAACACAACCATATTTTTTTAACCAAAATCCGTTCAGCTAGAAAAGGAATGGAATTAGGGAAACTTTGGGGAAATCAATTTACTATAAACATACGGAATTCAAATAGACCATACGAAGAAATTATAAATATTTTGAAACTTTGGGTGGAAGAAATTAATTCAATTGGATTTCCTAATTATTTCGGAATGCAGCGCTTCGGACAGCACCGTCCAAATTCATATAAAATTGGTAAGTTATTTTTTAAAGGTAAATATCAAGAAGCTGTCGAAGAATTTCTATTTACAGTTTATCCGAAAGAATATGAATCCAATGCTCTTTTTAGAAGGAAGTTGGAAAAAGAGCGCAATTACGAGGAAGGTTTAAGAGAGTGCCCTAATGGCTTGTATTATGAAAAAATTGTAATTGAGCAGCTTTTGAAGGAAATAAATTATAAAAAAGCATACTTGGAACTCCCCATTTCACTTTGCAATCTTATTCTCTCATCTTATCAATCATTCTTGTTCAATAAAGCAGTATCGCGAAGAATAAAAAATGGAATTTCTTTGTCTACGCCAGTTAAAGGAGATTTAATTGCAATTCTGAAAGATATTAAAGGAAGCCCTTCACTGGTTAAATATCTATATGAGGGCGGGAATGGATGGAATGATAAAAATATTGAAAAAGCTTTTCTTCATGAACGTGCTACAATCCTTGCCCCAGTGCTAGGTTACAATACAAATTTATTAGATTTTCCAGTATTTAAAGATATATATAACGAAATTTTAAATGAAGAACAATTTTCATTATCAGAATTTAAGCATAATGAACAGAGATTATATAGATTCGAAGGGACAAAAAGAGCAATTTATAACATGCCATCAAATCTCAAGGTTAGTCAAGCATTTATAACCAATGACTATCCAAATTTAGATCCAAAAGGAATTAAATTGGAGTTTTCTCTTCCTAAGGGGACTTATGCAACAATTCTATTAAACGAATTAAGGAAATCGAGCTAGAATGCTCAACAATTTACCCAGAATTTTTTAAATAAACTATAGAGAATTCAAAAAATGTTGTTTAACTGTTCATTTTTTTTATTTCATTATAAACGTAAAGTTGAAAATTAATCAGTAATTTTTCCCCTTATGGAATTAGAACAACTAGGATCTCTCAGAAAAACTCATTATTCTTCAGAATTATCTAAAAAATTGAATGATAAAGAAGTAGTAGTTGGTGGATGGGTTTCCCGAATAAGAAAGTTGGGAAAAATGACATTCATTGTATTGCAGGATAAATTTGGAACTATCCAGCTCACTGCTAAAAAAGGAGTTGTTTCAGATGAACTCTTTGAAAAAATAAAAAATATTGGAAATCAATGGTGCTTACTAATAAAAGCAAAAGTTAAATTGTTCGAAAAAGCCCCACAAGGAGTTGAGCTTGTTCCAATTGAAATAAAAATTTTAAATACGGCAGTTGACCAATTACCCATTGATATGACAGGAAAAACCATGTCTGATTTAGATACACGTTTAAATCACCGCTCATTAGATCTTAGACATCCACAAAACCAAGCAATTTTCCGCATTCACACTGTTTTACTCCACGAGATTAGAAAATATTTAATTAAAAATAAATATACAGAAATTTTTACTCCAAAAATAATCGGAAGCGCCACAGAAGGAGGAACTGAACTTTTCCCAATAAAATATTTTGATAAAGATGCATATTTATCTCAAAGCGCGCAATTATATAAAGAAAGATTGTGTGGAGCCTTTGAAAATGTATTTGAAATCGGTCCTTGTTTCCGCGCTGAAAAATCATTTACAAACAGGCATGTATGCGAAATTTATCAACTTGATATAGAATTAACATTTGCAAATTATGATGATGTCTTAACTGCTTTAGAAGGGCTGGTTCAACATGTTCTAAAACAAATTCAGAAACAGTGTAAGAATGATTTGATAATCTTAGGTCAATGGGAAAATTTCGATGTGCCAAAGATTCCGTTCCCTCGTTATACATACCAAGAACTTCTAAAACTATTAGAAGAAAAAGCAGATATGAAAATAGAATTTGGGGAGGATTTTGACACTGAAGCTTCAAGAAAACTCGGTGAAATCTTACCTGGATATTATTACATAACTCACTGGCCAATGAGTATAAAACCCTTTTACATAATGCACGATTTAGAAGATCCTACATTAAGTGAAGGTTTTGATTTGCAAAAGGGATGGTTGGAACTCTCCTCGGGCGGCACAAGAATTCATAATAAAGATTTACTTAAACAAAATCTAATAGATAAAGGATTAAATCCTGAAGATTTTAAAAGTCACCTCCAAGCATTTGAGTATGGAATGCCCCCTCATGCGGGTGCTGGATTGGGAATCGCAAGATGGTTACAAGTTATCACCGGAATAAACCAAATTAAAGAGTGCATCATGTATCCACGGACTCCGGATCGATTAGATCCTTAAAATTGTATTTTATTATTTTTTCTTTTTTATATTAAAAATTAGATGGTAAAAATGATTAAAAACATCGATATTAACAAATTGAAGGACGATATTAAACGATTTAAAGAGCTAGAAAGACCCGATGATGAATTAGTTAGAAATATCTTATCTACTCTCGGAATTTATGACATAGTTGATTTGGAAGTGTGTCTAAATATTCATATCAAACGAGAACGCGATGCGACTATGAAAATGCTCAAAAGGTATCTTGATGATTTGATTAGCGGGGATCCCGAGCGTTGGGCTGATGCTAAAGATTCTTTGACCCAAATCTATTATGAGGTTGCATCCACTAACGAGGAAGCAATACTATAAAGAGATTATTTCTTCTAAATCTTGGAATGATGAATAAAAATAAACTACAAAATTTTATTATTTTTTCCATAAAAAGAACCTTTTTTTCACAGTAAAAATAGGAAATTAAGAGCATACCAAAATTTTTAAGGTTAAACAGTGATTAAATTAATTAAGTAATTGTAAAATCGGAGATTTAAAAAAA
>JAUWPK010000198.1 GCA_030611625.1 Promethearchaeum sp.
ATGAAGATTTTAATATTTTTTATAGATTTTAAAATTTTTAAGAATTTATCGACGATTTCTAAAGGAATTTGTTGATCTATCGGAAAACAACTATTGTTTAACTTAGTTTTAATTAAATCTGGAGATTCTGAAGTATCTAAAGCATTTTTCCAAATTTTCCACCATTTTTTAAAAATATTATAATTCTTTGCTTTTTTAGCAATACTCATCTTTAAATAAATTCCGGCAGCAAATACCCTATCACTTGAGGGATCTGTTTCTATTGCGAAAGTAAGTGAAATTGGGGTAAATTTTGGAATGCAATAAGAGTGAACTTTTCCAGGTTTTGGAGTTGTTATATCATTATTAATTAATGATTTAACTTTCATTTCTAATAATGGAAGTTCCGGGTATAAAGGAGCTGGCGTATTTCCTACCTTTATTTTTTTTAATCCTCTATCTACGTCCCCTATTGTTTTAAATCCATAAGATTCTAATTGTTGGGAAATTGAATTAGAATTAAAAGGGATTAATTTTAATGACCAATTTTCTGGATTATCCATATCACTCATACCCAGAGTCATTTTACAATCTTCCAGAAAGGGACAAAATCCGCAGTTAGGATGGATATTAACTGATGAATCCTCAACTGCACAAGGGCTTAGTTTATGAAGATCTTGCAATTTATTTACAGTATTTGTAAAAATCCTATCTGATTCGTTCCATGGAATTTTTAAGATTAATTCAGTAAAATTTGTTATAGTTTCAACATTTTTTAAATTATCTTCATTATATTTTGGGAAAATACCATTTTCGTTTATCGAAATAAAGTATTTTTTCTCTAATTTGTGATCATAAATAAAATGAGAAAAAGCTCTTAAATAGAGCATAATTTCAATAAAATGTTTTTTTCCTATATCTTGTTCATCAATATTTTTTATATCTATTACATTTATGGATAGGCGATTATCTAGTTCATTGATAGGTAATTTCCGTTTTTCTCCGTTGGGTAAAAGTTCATATATATTTTCTTTTTTCTTCGCCTTAGAAATTTGTCTAATTAAAATTATATCTGGTCTTTGATCTGAAAATTTAACAGGTATTGGATCTCCCGGAATTTTAGTAGGAAATATAGATTGTTTAAATGAGATCGGAGTTTGAAATTCATTTTCTAAGAGTATTAAATAAGGTAATTTTCCATTATGAATTTCAGTGTAGAAAACATTTAAATCATTGATTTTTAATTTAGATTGAATTATTTTTTTAGCTGATTTATCTCTTAAATATACTGTATTTAGTGATTTGATCAAAAAACCATAAACTTTTTGTTCGTATAAATGACCGAGATTTAAAATATATTTATTTTCTCTTACAGGTCTTTTTAATTTGGTAATTTCTCGAATAGGTTCCATCCATTTTGGATTATTTTTACATAGTTTAAGAAATAATTGGCGATCACATTTATCTTCAATAAATCTGGTAAAAAAATTTTTACCAAAATTTAATTTATCGCTTTTCTCTTTCTTCTCCATTAATTTTATCCCTTAATGTTAAATTCTCTTTTCTCAATTTAAATTTCTTTTTTTTTTTCTGAAACTATTCTCTGATACTCTATTTCTTCTTAAATAAATTTCCATTTCTTTAACACGGGATCTTAATGTGCAATCGGTTATTTTTGCTGCGGTAGAAACTTCTTTTTGAGATCTTGGGATGCTATTTAACCTACAAGCAATATATACACCAGCAGCAGCAATACCTTTTAGTTTAAAACCAGAAATATTAACAGAATTTTTGAAAATGTTTATTATTTTGCGCGCTATTTCATTTATATCCTGATTAACCCTTAACGATGAACATATTTGAGGAATATGCATATTTGGATCGTTAGATTTTTCTGACAAAGATCGAATATTTAACAATTTTCTAACAGTGTAATAATATTTATTAGCAAGACGGATAGAGAAATCGGAATTTCCTATAATTTCAGTTAAACCTAACGGGTTATTTTCTTGTTTTATAATTTGGTAAAAACTAACAGTGGCAATAAGTTTTATATAATGATTTTGAAATACATCCTGTTTGATTATCTTTTGGAATAGGTTTATTGATCTTTCTTTTATTGATTTTCCAACGTTATGTAAAGCAGTAATTCTATTAATCTCATTAATTCCTATTTTTTCTCTTCTTTCATTCCATGAAATGTTATGTCCTCTTCTTAAAGCACGTATCAAATCCTGTGAGAAATTTCGATCTTTTCGTTGATATGTATGAAAATTATCTATATTCGGGCTCCAATTGGTATAATTTTGAGAAATAACTAGGTGTTCATCGATTACAAGACCACATTTTTTGCATATAGTGTCTCCAGTAATAATATCTATAACCAATTCGTGTTTCAAGCAATAATTGGGAATTTTTCTTTTTGATGTTGCGACAAAATTTCTATATCTAGGGATTTTGGTTAAACTTACGGATTTTCGGATTTTTTGAGACGGGATATCTTCTATCTCTACAGCCATATATTCCTTAAGGAAATGTTGAATTTTTATGTGAACAGATTGAAGGTTTTTTAGATTTTTTTATCGGAGTTTTAAAATATTCAGTTCACTTTCAAAAAATAAAAAAAAAAATCGAAAAAAATGTGAGCTTTTATTATTTTAGATTATAATATTCATTTAATTCTTGATTGTGCTTTGTTGGGGATACTTTTTCAAAAACTTTTTCAATCTGCCAATTTTCGTTAATTAACCAAGTCCTCCTTTTAACTCTACTATTCTCCAAAGCCCCAAAACTTTTCGCTGCTTTCTTTTCAGGGTCAGAAAGCAATGTAAAATGAAGTTTGTGTTTCGAAGTAAATCTTTTGTGAGATTTTACAGAGTCCGGACTTATACCAACAATCTTAATTCCCTTTTTGGTATATTTTTCAATAGAATTCCCAAAGTTTCTTGCTTCAATTGTACACCCTGGTGTGTTATCCTTAGGATAAAAATATACAATGATTTTTTCTCCCTTATAATCATTTAATTTAATTAAATTCCCTTCTTGGTCATTTAATTCAATATTTTTTGGTGCGTTATCGCCTTCTTTCAACATATTAATACAATATATATTTGACAAAGCAAGCTAAATAAAATCATCCCAAATAATTAAACACTTTAATTTGGAAAAACGATATAAATTAGTTTTTCTTTTATTGTTATACTCGCAGTAAGCTACCCAAAAGTAAAAAAAATTAAGAATTTCAAAAAAAGTGCTTTATTTCCTTTTCATTTCAATTGCGTTTTGTGGACAAATTTCAACACAACGATTACAAAGATAGCATTCACCTTTGAGGGAGTCACGTTCTGCTTCTTGAGTTGGGCAAATTTTTTCGCATAACCCACAATCATTACAAGCATCTGTTCTTCGAAGTTTAAACAAACTAACTCGACTGGTGAAATCAGCTAAAGCACCAAATGGGCAGAAAAGTCGACACCAAGGACGATAAATAAAAATACTTGTTATAATAATAATTCCGATAAGAATGGCGGGAATTCCCACTATCGGAAATCCAGGATTTTTAATTATCTTAAATCCTTCAAAAACATTTAAATATTGAACAACAGCTAAGCCCCAGACTATTCCCGATATGATAAAGATAATAAAGTAGCCTATCCGAATATAAAATGCAATTTTCGGGTTCAAATAAATTGTTTTTTTATTCTTTTGATCTTTTAAATTGGATTTAAATTGAAATTTTGACATTAATTCTTGAATAGCTCCTAAAGCACATGCATAACCGCAGAAAATCCGGCCAAAGAAAAATGTTGTCAACAGTAAAATCGCGGTAATGTTAAAAGATCGTAAAATTAGGAGCAATGTTTCTCCCATCTCGATTCTCATTATAAGGTTTTGAAAAGGAAGAACCGGGTTGGGTTGGGCTCCAAAAATAATTCCTGTTACAATGAAAACGATTGTTAATATAATAATAGAAGCAATTTGTATAAGCTTTTTCTTGTATACTAGAATTAAGGTAACTACCATAACAAGAAGCCAGATAATAGCTGTAAGAATCTCTGATATTGGCTCAGAGCCAGGGGTATGTGATTGAAAAATCATAAAATTTCACGTTAGATTAGTTAAGAATAGGAATTAATATAAATTTTAGTTCTTTCATTTGAATTACTTCATTACCTTTAGCGTTAAAGGCTTTAGTTTATAAATGTTCGGAATAGAATAATTATCCATAATTTTCCCATATGTTCATTTAATATAATTACCACTTGATCATTTATTTCATATTTTTGGTGCTTTATCTCCTTCTTCAAATAAAATAATTGCAATCTTTGAATTTTACCTAAATTTTAAAAGATGCATATTTTTATAATCAGCGGAGAGATTTTATAGAAGAAATAGGGTGAAAACCCTCCCAATTTCTTTAAATAAGTATCACGAGATTAATTAATTACAACTTAAAAAGTTGAATTATCATGAAACCTAATAAAAAGCTATTGGGAATACTTTTAATTGGAGCTTTTTTAATTTCTGTTGGTATGACTCTTGGAGTTTCTTATCAACAGCAAGATGAATTGCCCCTTTTTAATGAAGTAGAAGATCCAGAAAATCCTGAAGACGGCGAAGACGATGAAGATGATACTGATGACCCTGAAGGTACTAATGATTCTGGTGAAGAAGATGAAGATGAAGATGACGACGGCGTGGAAGATGAATTTGAAGATGAAAATGAGCGCGAGGTTAAGGTAGAATACGATGAAGACGAAATTCAAATTGAATCACAATTGAAAAATGGGGAAAGTAAAGATCAGTTCCAGATCAAAGTTGAAGCGGGTGACGATCTTGGTATTAAACTTGAATATGAATCAGATATTACTACTGATGGCGTAGAAACCGAATTGGAATTAGAATTTAAAGTTGTATTTAAATCCTTAATTGAATTTGTTGATTTGGATGGTGATGGTTTATATAATCCAGATAATGATACTGAAATTCAGGAATATATGCTTGAAGATTTTAGTCCAATTGAATATACACCTATAGTACAACCTGATAACTCCACTTTACATTATTTAAAAATAAGCACTGTTGATAATGTTTTCACAGCTCATCTTTTTGTAGCAGGAGAATTCATGAATCTTAACGCAACAACTATCACTCCAACTGAAGTAAAAATTGATATTGAAATTTCAGATTTTCCATATTTAGATAATGCTTCACAGCTGGCTCTTTATACCAAATTGGAAACAGAATATGAAATGGAAATCGATGAGGAAACCGAAGATGAGGAGAATGGTTATGTTGAAAATGAAAGTGGACTTGTTACAGAAATGAATGGATTTATGGCAGATTTTACTTGGGCAGAAACCGCCACAGTTGATGGTGTTGTTATGAATGTTTCTACAACACCACTTGATAGCGATGATGATGATTCTAACCATGAAAAAATGTATATAATTTATCCAAGAGGAACACACATTTATCACGACCCTCGGATTGGAATGGTAGGAATTTTACTTGATACATCTTCACCTTCTCTCTTAGAAAGCATTCCAGGATTCCCATTATGGACATTATTTGCATTTTCAACTGCAATTGTTGCTATGATTGCTATTAAAAGCAAAAAGAATTTAGTCTAAAAAGATATAAATTCCTTTTTTTTTTTTATATCATTATCAATGTAATTCGTTTTTGTCGCCGTTTCCAGAGGGTTGAATTGAAATCCTTCAACAATTTCTTTGATTCATTTCATCCAAACGATATTATTTTTACTACTCTAGTCTATCGGCAAAAGAGGGGATTAATTTAAAAGCTAAGCTTTCTTCCTAAAAATTATATGAGTAATCTTCAAGGGAATCCATCGGTGGGAGCCGATATCGGACAAATTAATCCCGATCATATTAATGCTCGGCTATTAAAAGATATTACGGAAATCATCGATCCTATCATTTCCTCGGCATTGCCCCAAAAACGGAGTGGTTTTTCAAACGCTGTATTCATTATCTTCCAAGTTTGCATCCTTCTTTTGACTATATCGCCCAATAAAACCGCAAATTGGATGGAACATAAATGTCATGAGAAAAATATATGTTTTCAACGATATATAACGCTTGAATTCATAAACAAGAAGAAACGCCGCTTCTTTCCCGATCAACCATCATTATCTAGATATCTAAAACGGCTGGATGATTCAGGGTACATGGAGGAGTTCTGGAATCTGGTCTTACTTGCCCATGCACTATATTTAAAAGGAATTAACATGCTTGGGAAAAATATTAAATTGATTGCAGACTATACAGAAGAGCCTTGCAAGAAAAATAAAGATGATTCCTATTGTTTTGGCAAAAAAGATGGAAATACGAAGTATAAAACCTTGACATTTTCCATGATTTATAGGGGTCTTCATCAGGTTATAGCAAACTTTAAGATAAAAAAAAGACAGGATAAGCTCCCACTCTTTGAAGAAATTATCAAAACCCTCTGTGATAATGACTTCAATATTATATATATGCTCATTGATAGAGGATTCTATCGCAAACGACTTTTATCTTTTATAAAAAAGCAAGGTATTACTGTGATTATGCCTGGGAGAAAATGTGCACAGACTGCTAGGAAAATATTAAAATATTTGAAGAATAAAGGGACAAGATATTGTAAAGGCTTTATAAAGTTAAGCTACGTTAAGAAGATCGGCTTTCCAATATTGAACTTCGATCTGTTATTGGTTGCAAAAAGAAGTTATACCTTATCAGGAATTAAACATGATCTAAAAACAAATACGATTA
This sequence comes from Promethearchaeum sp., assembly GCA_030611625.1. Lineage (GTDB taxonomy): Archaea > Asgardarchaeota > Lokiarchaeia > Sigyniarchaeales > Promethearchaeaceae > Promethearchaeum. The sequence continues at coordinate 6,759 of JAUWPK010000198.1, forward strand.
CTCTTGATGATGCAAGCAAGCGAATTTTCCCGTTAATTGTGATGTTTGGAAGAAATGGTGGAGTAAGTTCCCTTCATGGTAATGAAAGTCATATCCGAGATCTTTATCGTCAGCGGTGGTTGATTGAGATCGCTTTTAGGGAGATGAATAGGCTCGGAATTTCCAGTAGAACGCGAAACCGTAATATTCGGCTGGGAATCATGGGAGCTAAGTCGCTTCTTTATAATATCTGGCAGGTACAACGGTATCTTATCAAAAAAGAAGATCCTTCAAGTGAGGTGTTGGAATTGGATGAATTTCTAGGACGGTGTTACAATAAACG
>JAUWPK010000312.1 GCA_030611625.1 Promethearchaeum sp.
TTTTTTTTTTATCCAGAAGATGAATTTTATTTAAATTATCACCCACAGCTAACAATGTTTGATCATATATCGAGATTGTAGTAAACCCACTAATCAATTTTATATCAGTAGGGAGTTTTTGTACAGATTTTTCTATGTCTAATACATTAACAGAATTATTTTGATCGACAAAAACAATTACTTTTTTTTGGGATGAATTGATTTTTCCCACATCAACAAATAAAATATCTGTAGGATGTTGATATTTAGCCATAATTTGGCCTTGGTTATTCAGAACAAAAATTCGACGATCTTCTAAAAGAACTACAATTTCTAGACCAGGATCATAATCCAAATTTCCTACAATTCCTGTAACAATACCAGAGGGAAGGGTTTTTTTCCAAATTTCTCCACCCTCTTTTGAAAAAACCCGAATTTCTCCTGAATATGAGAAGGAAATAAACATATTTTCTCCATTATCATAGAGATCCTTAAGAACCAGAGCTGAAACATTAGAAGAGAATGGAAATTTAGATAGGGATTTACCTTGAGAATTGAATATGGATAATTTTTCATCATAACTCAAGAGTAGTATTTCCGGAGTTGTATTTTGTGTAAAATGCCCAAGAGAACAAAAATAATAGGAGGATTGACTAAAAATTGATCCTTTCTTTTCCAAATTCAACGATTTACTAAATTTTTTCCAGCTCATAATTATTTTCTCATATTCCTATTTTTGATTTTCAAGTTTAAATAAAAAAAAAGAAGAACTATTTTTTCTGAGAATCTTCTTTAATAGCGGATAACATCCCTTTAAAGGCGCGAGTTAAATCCCCAATTTCATCATCTTGTTCTTCAAGAACCTTATCAATGATGATATCTTCACCTGATTGCAACATTGATGTAACAGAATCTTGACTTGTTAGTTTTTGGATTGATTGGGTTAAAATTTTAACAGGCTTAGTAATTTGCCCTGCAATTGTTGTTCCTAAGAAAACTGAAACTGCTCCTGCAATTAGAATTATTATAATTAATGTCACTTGAACATTTCGAATTGCTTTCGAGACCTCTATTTGTAAGATTTCTACAGATGCTAACGCATCCTCTTCAGATACTACGTTTATTAAAATGAAATCTGTTCCATTAATAGCACTATAGGCAAAATAATAATTTGCATCAGAGGTTTTTTCATAAGTACCAACTCCCGAATTATGAGATGTGATTTCTGTAATTATTGAATCAGAAAAAGGTTCCACATCTACTATATTTGTAGTCACATCTTCTCCTTCTTCAGGTTCATCAACATCAGGATGGACTACAGCTAATCCATTTTTATCAATCAGAAATGCATATCCTTTGTCATCCAGAAAGCTTATATCTAAAATATTATCTCTAATTGTATCAATTGTCAAATCCACAGCAATAATTCCAATTAAAGAACCGCTTGTTTCATTAAAAACGCCTTGAGCAATTGTAATCATTAAACCTAAACCATTTGCATCAATATAGGGTGATGTGATAATAGTATCAGTTGGTTCTTGTAAACTTACAGTATCATACCATGGGCGAACACGAGGATCATAATCTGCATCAAATTCAACCCATGGATAACATCTAAATATTCCTAATTCGAAACCCATATATATCCATCCTAAATCAGGGTTTGCTGCTTTTGTATATCGATATATGTGATCTAAATTTGCAGATATATTCACCATTTTATGAACTGTTTCATTCGCGTTGGTATAATTTCCACTATAAACATCAGGTGCCAAATGATACATTGAATAATCAAAAGTTACCAGTTGAGCTCCATATCCATCTTCAAACCCAAGATCTAAATCGGGATTCTCTTCCTTAATATCTGTAAAGGATGGATATTCTCCATAAACTTCAGGATTATTGAAAAGATTTGTGGCAAAGTATGCCATTGTTCTAACATTATCTATAGAAGATTGAAGTTTCTCACCTATGGTATGTGCATTTTCTTGAGCGCTGATAATCATATTTGATTGAATTTGAGAAGTTAATGCATCTTCACTTTCGTTTGTCGTAGTCAATTTCATAGTCCCGAAAAACCCTAAAATAATTCCACCAACACCGATTAAAGCAATAATGGAAAACACAGTAAATACGAGTAAAATTTTAGTTCTTATACCGTATTTAATTTTAATTCTATTTGTTGTTGTCATGATGAAACACCATTAGTTATTTTCAATAAAATCCTCCACATTTATTTGAGCCAATAGATTAGAGACTTCTCGGAAAGCATTTTGAATAGCCTTTTTCACGTTTTGGGTTTCTCGGACAGAAATATAGCGACCTTGAATACTTCTGGCACATAAATTTTTCAGATCTGCTTCAATTGGAATCAATTCTTTTCCAATTCCGATAAGCAGAAGATTCATTGTGATTAAGTTTTCTTCTATGTACTCTCCGAGACCAATTCGTTGATCACTATTCAAAAATTTCCAAAATCCTTTATATTGTCGATCTCTTAAGTTAAATATATTACTTTGATTGTCCATCCCATCAGTTAAAGCAATAACCCATTTATGCTCATCAGAAATTCTTTGATTTATTAAATTAAAGGAATCACCAATAGCATCAAACAAACTAGTTTGAAATCGAGTGGCTCGAATTCGACGAATTATATTCCGAATATATTCTTCATTTCCTCCTTTTTGAGTGGGAGGTAAAATTACTTCTGAGATAGAATGGAATAAAATTATAGCCAATTCATCTTGAGGATTGATTTGAGTATCATAGATTTCTAAAGCACCATTTACTGCAGAATGGATTCGATTACCAACCATAGAACCTGAAACATCAATCACTATAACTACAAATTTTTTCTGAATCAGACTCACTCTCAATTTCTCATATTCGACACGCATACGATGAGCTTGGGGACGATTATGAGCATTTTGATGCACCAATTCCATTTCTTTGTAAATATTCATCTGCAACCGCACATCATGAACCTTCTTGGCACTAACTAAAGATTCTTCAAGAATATTTATTGCCTCCTCCTCATTAATTAAGTGGGCAATTTTGCCAAGATAAAATTGATTATAGGCAATTCCGTGCTCATCTTCATTATTTAAATCAATATCAAGTGCGGAACGAATTAAAGCTTGACCATCTTCAACCTGATTATTTTGCGCTTTGAATAATCCGAAATTTCTAGAGACTAAAGCTAAATTATCCAGAAGATTTTGAGCGTTACAAATATTAACTGCTTTTTCAAAATATTGGTGAGCTAGATCATCATTCCCAGAATCAGCATATAATTGAGCTAAATTGCTATATCTTTTAGGCAATACTGTTAGATCCTTGAGCTCATCCGCAATTTGAATTGCGAATTTATAAGCTCCTTCAGCGTCAGCTACATCTCCGCGAATCCGATAAATATTTCCAAGGTTATTTGCGCAAATCGCCATCCCTTTTTTATTTCCAGAAAGTTGGAAAATTTCTAAAGCTTTTGAATAATTATTAGCGGCTAAATCAAGATTTCCTCTGTAATAATCAGAATTCCCTAATCGAAGCATTGTGATCAGATTTTGAAAGGAAGAAGTTAACATTGCAATTTCATCATTTGCAGTTTTTGACTCCATAGGAATTTCTCGAGAGATGGAACCTTGAGAAATGAAATTCATCATCTTTGTAAGATTTGTTATTGGATTAACAATGCGCTTACTCACATAGCTACTTGTAAATCCAATTACAATAACTGCCCCAAAGAGCACAATCAGTAAAATAACTAATTGTTGACGAGTTAAAGCAAGAATTTTATCGCGAATTAGAGAAGCGGGTTCAATGATTTCTTCAAGAGGCACAACTACTGCAAATTTATAATTAGTCGATGGAATAGTTTGGTATGTAATATACCAATCTTCTCCATCTTTGGTATAAGTCCCATTTCCCAAAGAAGTTTGGTTCATTTGATTTAGAATTGCAGCGAAATTGGCGCCTTCCAAATCAGGATCCATAATTGGTTTGTTAATTTCGCTTTCGGCTTTACTAGGGTCACTTACATCTAAGGAAGGATGAGACACAGTAGAGCCAGAATCACTAATAAGAAAAGCATACCCAGAATCCAAAATTTTTGTATTTAAAATTGAAGTTTGAAGTGCTTGTATGGTTAAATCAACTGCAATAACTCCTATTAAAGTTCCATTTGAATAATGCACAGGTTTTGCAATGGAGATCATTAAAC
>JAUWPK010000215.1 GCA_030611625.1 Promethearchaeum sp.
AAGTAAAATCAGGTTAATCCATTCTTTTTAAAAAAAAGATTCGAGACTTTCCATATGTATAAATATTCAGAGAAAGTCGATTTCGGATTAAATAATTTACGATGTTTATCTTCCTATAAAAAAAAATTCGACCATAATGGAGGCGTTTGTTAAAAGAATCTGACAAATTTTGGATGGGATTGAAATTACTGGTGAAATTCATAAGAAATTGTAATATACTGGCATTCTTATATGGGATGCTACTGATCTTCCGTTACAGATCTCTAATTGTCCAAGTTTGGGCACTTTTTAAGTGACGGTTCAACGCTATTAATTGTACCGCACTAATCGCGGTCGCTCCGGTGGTTAAAGCAATTTTTTTATCTAATCTCCCCATTGGAATCATGCAAGTAATTTTAATTATGCTAAATTTCTCAGGCTCAATTGATTCACAATGATGTTAATTTCTTTAAGAATGCCGTAGAAAATCCTCCAAATTCATCAATTAATATATTTTGGTTTTCTTGATGCCATTTTTTCACATTTTCAATTAATACATCTCCGGAAATTTTCTTCATAAAAGCTTTTGATGCTATTTCTTTGGAGAGATCACCTATATAAAATAACTGGGCGTTATTTGCAAGATTTGCCCAATAGTATGTCTTATGGTCTCCAAATCTATATCTTTCAAATGATAAGGTTTCAATGATTTTTTTGAGAGATCCTAAACTCTGCATACGTTCAAAAAATAAGGTGTTTCCAATTCCTCGATCACATTTAGCAACTAATGTAAACGTTCCATTTTCCTTTAAAACATTTTTTGTATTTTCCATTGCTTTTTGTGCTTGATATAATGTATGATCTAAAGGATCAGCCACGAAAGAAATTATATGATCGAATTTTTGTATAAAATGAGTTCCATATGATTTTAGGGAGACAGATTTTGCTTCATCAAACGAGTTAAGTAATGAACCAACGGAAATATGAAAAATATCATTTCTATTGTTAATCAGTTGAATTGATTGAATATCTTCTAGATTTCTAATTAAATTTCCCGCTTCCCAAAGATCTCTATGAAGTGGATTATCATTTGTATGTAAAATACAAGATTCTGGCTTGATTGCCCATTTATGATTTTGTACTATTGTGTTTCTGGCAGCTAAACCGGGTATGAGTGATTTTATTCCTCCTGTAAATCCTGCAAAATAATGAGGTTCAACACTATTTATTGTAATTATATCATCAAATTCCAATAATAATTTATTTACTGCGACTTCAGTTCCATTTTTGGTTTTTCCTAAATACATTAGCTTTTCTTCATCATCACAATCATGGATAATTACTTTATCTCCGTCTATTGCACCAGTAAATTTTATTGGATTAATAGAATCAGGAAATTTGTGTGTCCCAGTTGCAATAACAAAATTAGTAGGTTTTGTTAATATCCCAGCGCTCCGTAAAAGATTCACTATTTTTGCTGTCGGTGTTGAACGTTCATGGTCATTTACTATAATGAGGGAATTTTCTCGAATTGGCTTTATATTTTGTAATATGGATATTAATTCATTATCTGGAATTTGTTTTCCAAATTTTGGTTTGATTATCTTAATTCCAGGAGAATTTTTTAGTTCTAATCGCTTGTAAAATGTTTGAAGTGATAATTCTTTCTTTGCCATCAATTAATCTCTAGCCTCAATTATATTATTCTTTAAATTGAATGAATATTTAAATCAGAAATTCGTGAGAAATGCTTTGAATTTGTTGTTATTATAGATTTAAACCCAAAAGCTTTCATATTTCCTGCAATCATACAATCAAATATCTCAACAGTCTCACCTTTGGATCGTAATAAATGATATATTTCTGCGCTTAATTGTGCTGATTTTGAATTAAAATCTATTACCTCAAGCTTATCTTCAAGAAATTTGATTATTCTGAATTCATTATCCCATTTTTCTTGATTTATTTGTCTATCCTTTCTAAATTTAATTTGATATAATCCAAAATATAATTCATAAATAGAAATCGAAGATATCCCGAATAATTCAGTTTCTGAGATTTTTTTCTTCAATTGAGCTAGATTTATTTTCTTATGTATTAATTTTATTATTACATTTGTATCCAGTATAATCATTAATATCACTACTCATCTATTCCAAGCCGTTTCTTGAAGTTTTTTTCAAGTGTAGATCTATTTTCAATTATTAATTTCTCAAGTTCTAAATCATCAGAACCTGCAATACCATTTAGTTCTTCTAATAAATCCCAAGTGCCTTTTGCCCTACTAGATAATCGATCTATTAAATCTGAAAAACTTTCATTATCTTTTTTTAGTTTTCTCAATTTCTGATAAACATCATCTCTAATTGAAACTTGATGTGATGCCATATTCAATATATATTCAATATAAATATAAAAATTATTTGAATATAAAAAAAAAGGGCTTATTTTTGGGCAAACACGGGGTTTCCATGCTTTTTTGCAATAAAAAACAATGGAATTAACGCGAAAAGAACCATTACTCCTTCAAAAAGGAATATTTCTGGAGTTGGAATAAAACCAGATGTTCCAAATTCATCTATAGTAGGTATTCCATAATTTTTAATGACAGCACTACCAATCATGGGTCCAAAAATCATCGGGATCGCTACATAGAAGATCATGCGAATACCTTGGAATTTTCCGCGATCTAGTTCTGGAATTAAATCTTGTATCCATGAGTTCAATACAATCATATTTATCATTCCAGAAGAGAGACTAAAAATCATTACAATGAAAATCGGTAACATACCCCTCGTAAAATAGAATATGATGGAAAATATTGAGTGTATAATGACTGCTATAAATAACATCTTCTTTCGATGAAAACGATGGCTGTACATTCCATAAGCAACAGAAGCGATAGCCACAATTAATATCACGCCTCCCCCGACTATGCTCACATCTTGCTTTGAAAATTCAAGAAAATTTTCAATATAAACAAAGAGAAAAGGACCTGAGATTTGTGAAGCAATGCCAACAAGTGCCATGTGAAGCAATAGGAGATAAAGAATAGGATTATTTTTAATCGTTTCTGGTTTGAATGTTGAAATAAGATCTTCCATAAAACGTTTTTTGGGTTGTTTCTGTTCTTCCAAAGATATTGGAGATTCTTGAATCTGCAATCCAACAAAAAGCCCTGTGATGGTAACAATACCACCCATTAAATAAAAGAAGACTGAAAATCCCCATGCTTCAATGATGAAACCAGAAGCACCGATAGCAATTAAATTAGCAATGAGTGCTCCCATTGAGATTATTCCTTGAACTCGGCCACGATTTGTTTTATCTGTGGTATCGGTAATCCATGCATTAAAGGATGCATCATAAGCTGTAGATCCAAAGAAAGTCATTACTGCATCTAAAAAGATTACCATAACTACTGCTACACTGATATTTTGGATTAACTCCACCATAGGAAAGATGGCAGTGATTATCCCCCATAAGATATATCCGAAAAGTATGAAAACTTTTCTTCTTCCCATTTTCAAGCGTGTTCTATCACTCAAAACTCCAATAAAAATGGTTGTAAGGGTTGCGGTAATTGCAGAAACTGCTACCATCCAAGCAATAGTAGTAGGATCTTTAGTAATTTCATCATATACAAAGACATTAAACCAAGTGTTTTCTATCGCCCATGCAATTTCCCCAACTATAGCTAAGGTAACGATAGTAAACCATGTTTGGCGAGATAACTTTGTTACTTTTTTTTCTTTAAAAAGATCTTTGTTCATTGTTTCTTCTTCGTTAGTTTCTATTTCTTCATCAATTTTACTCATTTTTCTCAGCTTTTTTATTTATTAGATATTATAAAAATAATTGATTAATATTCATCTTCATTTAAGGTTTTATGAAGATTTTTAAGCCATTCTGGTTCTAATTTTATGACTTCACGATCATATGAAATCAAACCATTAACTTCTTGTTCTACATCGGTAGTTTGCGTATAAACCGCAGCACTTAAACCTTTTTTAATTAGTAGTTTCAATTCTTTTATTAATTGGGAATATTTTAATTTCAATTCCGATTTCGATTTTAAATTTCGATACCCCCATTTTTTTCGTTTGGTTATCCAAGTATGGTCCTGAATTTCTAAACCAAACCCACCAAATTCACTCAATCCCAAACTTCTCTTTTTATTTGGTTCTATTTTTGGGACATCTGGTCCAGGATAACGGTGAATCGTATTAATATCTCCACATTTATAATCTACCCAACCGCTTGCACTATCGATTAACCTAGTTTCATCTATCGATCTCAGATATTCTGTCACTTCTTTTGTGTGAAATTGCCCCCAACCTTCATTAAAAGGAACCCATACAACAATACTAGGGAAATTGAATAAGCTTGAAACTATTTGTTTTAATTCATGATAAAAATTTTGTTGGACGCTTTTATTCTTTCGACCTGTCCACAAGGCTTTTTTAAAAACCATCCAAACAAACAACTGAAAAACATATTTCCAGTCACCGTAAACGCCTCCAGAAGGAATATCTTGCCAAACCAAAAGTCCAAGTTTATCACAATGATAATACCACCGTGCAGGTTCGATTTTAACATGCTTTCTAACCATATTAAAACCCATCGCCTTTGTAGTTTCTAAATCCCACTTTAATGCTTGATCATTTGGAGCAGTATATAGTCCATCTGGCCACCATCCTTGATCCAATAATCCGTATTGGAATAAAAATTTATTATTTAATTCAATTCGTGGAATCCCTTGAATATCATCCTTAATTACAATTTTTCGCATTCCAAAATATGATTTAATTTCATCAATTACATCTCCATTTTCATTTTTTAACAATGATATCTTTAAATCATATAAAAATGGAGTTGTAGGAGACCAAAGTTTCGGATTCTTTATTGGAATCGAAAAATCTTTTTGTAGTTCAGAAATATTTATTTTTTTCGAAGAAATTTGATTTTCATTTTCTAAGACATCAACAATTATTGAATAACCAGATAAATTTTCAATAGATTGAGATAAAGTGAAATTTAATTGTATCTCATTGTGATCAATATCAGAATTTAACCGAAAATTGCAAATATATGGATCTGATACTAATTCTAGCCACACAGTCTGCCAAATTCCACTCATCGCAGTATAGAAAATTGTATATGGTTTTAATTTCTGTTTTCCACGCTCTTGTCGACCTTTGTCACTAGGATCCCAAACTCTAATTGTTAAATCATGGAGATTTTGAGAGCTTTTTTTATGCTTTAATTTTAAATTTGGCGTTATATCTACCGAAAAAGGGATATCACCACCTTCATGAAATAAAACTTCTTGGTTATCTATCCAAACTGTTGTTTGCCAATCAACCCCTCCGAAATGCAAGAGAATTCGGTGGTCTTTTAACTTTTCTTCCCATTTTTTTGGTAGGGAAAAAGTTCTATGGTACCACAGATGTTGTTGTGGCAACAATTTTCGTTTCACTCCCGATAAAGCTGATTCTACAGGGTAAGGAACCAGAATTTCTCCATCCCATTTAGTTATTTCTTCTTTAGGAGTTATTTTTTTTGTAATTCCATAATCCCAAAGACCATTCAGATTATACCATTCTACTCTTACCATTTGTGGACGTGGGTATTCTGGAAAAGGTAATTCTGATTTTACTTGTGATGTCCAGCGAGTGAATAGATCTCCTTCGATAGGTTTCCATTTGTTTGATTTCGATGATTGATTTTCCATTTTATTTGTTCCAAAAATTGGATGGTAAAAATTTATTGTTTAGTTAAAATGCGAATTGAATTTAAGGTCATTTTTTTTATCCTATTTTAATGAGTTTTATTTTCAATAAAGAAACAATTACTGCAAAAGAAGTCTCTCAGTTGGATGCAAACAGTGCAAGTTTAGGCATTCCAAATGGTTATTTAATGGAGTGTGCTGGTTTACAAGCAACAAACAAAATGTATAATCAATATAATCTTGATTCAGAATCTTCTGTTATTATATTGTGTGGAATAGGAAATAACGGTGGGGATGGGCTATGTATTGCAAGACATTTAGCCACTCGAGGTGTTTTTGTTAATGTTTTACTCTTAGGAGATCCTATTCATATACAAACCGATGAAACAAGATTAAATTGGGAATTAGTAAATACTCTTACATTAAAAATTCGCGTTTTTCCTATAAAAAATATCAATCAACTTAACACTATCTCCAAATCAGAGTGGTTTAAGAATGCAAATGTGATTATTGATGCATTGTTAGGGACAGGTATTAAAGGGAAGATAAGAGAACCGATTTCCACAGCAATAGATATATTAAATCAAAGTAATATTCCAAAAATTTCCATTGATGTGCCTTCAGGTATGGATCCAGATACGGGAAAAATCACTGATAAAGCTGTGAATTGCGAACTATGCATTACTTTTCACGCTAAAAAGAAAGGTTTAACCAAATTTAATACATGGGTGGCACCAATTGGAATTCCGTTAGAAGCAAGCCTGTTTATTGGGGATGGTGATCTTAAGGCGGCAATTAAAAAACGCAAGAAAGATGTCCACAAAGGTCAATATGGGAAATTATTGGTAATTGGTGGGTCCTCTTCATATTCGGGTGCGCCAA